>JBEEMY010000202.1:0-4917 GCA_041192415.1 Verrucomicrobiota bacterium
GCAGCGGTGACGAATGAAATCGCTATCACCACCACCAATGCGTCCACCAATTTGCCCGCCGTCAACTTGCCTGCGCCAGCCTTGCGCGGGTTGAAGCCGTAGCCACGACCGTTGTGAAGGGCAGTTTCGCTTTGTGCCAGCCAGCGTTTTCTGGTGAAATGAATTCAATATGAGTTTTTACGACAAGTTGAAATTTGATGCGAACGGGTTGATTCCCGCCATCATCCAGGAATCAAAAACCGGCCGCGTGGTGATGATGGCGTGGATGAATCGCGCGTCGCTGGAAGACACCATCAAGACCGGCAAGACGCATTTCTGGAGTCGCTCGCGCCAAAAGTATTGGATGAAGGGCGAGGAAAGCGGCAACACGCAAACCGTGCGCGACATCGCCTTCGATTGCGACGGCGACACGCTGCTCATTCAGGTCGAGCAAAACGGCCCCGCGTGTCACGAGGGTTACAATTCCTGTTTTTTCCGTTCCATCGAAGGGCAGGGGGCGACGTTCAAGACTACCGAGAAACAAATTCTCACGCCGGAGCAGATGTATAAAAAGAAAGCGTGAGCCAGCTCGCAGCTAGAAGTGCGAATTGATTTTGGGCGGGTGTCCAACCATCATGGCGCGCCCCCAATCATGACCGCTGAATCCCAAAACAAAAAGACACCGCTCGTCAGCGCCCTGCTGCAGAGCGGGATGATTTTTACGGCGATCAGCTTTGCAACTAGCCTTGGCAACCTCTGGTTTCAGCGGGTGCTGGGCTTGGGTCTGACCAAGCAGGGCGATTACGGCAACGCCAACAGCGCGATTGGCTCGCTCATTCCGCTACTCGGTTTGTTGCCCGCAGCGGCGAGCATTGCGGTGACGCATTACGTGGCTCACTTCAAGCAAAGCGGTGACCAAGCGCACTTGCGAGGGCTGCTGCTCGGCTGCCGTAAATTTCTTTTTCAACTCACCGTTGTCGGCACGGTCATCACGCTCATCGTCATCAAGCCCGTGACACATCATTTTTTTGGTGACAATCAAAGCATGATGCTCGCCGTGCTCATCGCCACGCTGTTCAATTTGTGGAGCGCATTCGCCATCGCGCTGTGTTCCGGGCTGGGTTGGTTCAAGCGGCTCGCGCTGATTGGTTTTTTAGCGATGCTGTTGAAAGTGGCGCTGGGCTGGCTGTTCACCCGCTACTGGTCGGCGGCGGCAATGACGGTGCTGGCCACGGCCTTCGCGCTGCTCGCCAATTTAATTCTCCTGTATTGGCGCAACGACCTAAAACTTTCCGGCGAGCCGATTTCACCGTGGAACCGGGACTTCATCCAGTTCTTCGTCGTCAGCATGGCGTTCGCGGTGGGATTTTATTGTTTCTTTCAGGGCGACCTGCTCATCGCGCAGCATTATTTTCCCGGAGCCAGATGTGATGACTTCAGCGCCGTGGGAATTTTGGCGCGGGCGTTGCCGACGACGATTGCGCCGCTGCTGGCCGTGCTGTTCACCTCGCGCTCGGGCGAGCAGGCAGGTGGCGTGGTGAAGGAACAATTGAAATTGCTCGGACTATCCGGCGTTGGTCTTGTCTGTGGCGCCGTCGGTCTCGTGCTGCTGCGCACGATTGGTTTGAAAGCGATTCACCGCAATACGCTGGAGGCCGCCACCTACGTCGCGCCGTTCGCGGCGACGATGGTGTTCATCGGCTTGCTGCAATCGCTCGCGTTCTGGGCGCTGGCGAGTCGTTGGCTGAAAATCTCCATTCTCTACGGCGTTCTGGGCGTGGCTTACTGGCTGGTGTTGCTGCTGGTCGGGAAAACCCCGGAAGCGTTGCTCCATGCCATGCCCATCGCGGCGGGCATCGCCTTCGCGGTCATGCTGGCGGCATGGCTCCTCGCGATGCGCCAGCAGTCGAAGTAAAGCCGGGTCGGTTTATTTGATCACCGGACGTTCGCCCTTGAGGAAAAAGGCTTTCACCATGTCCCAGCGGTTGATGCGGAAGCGCAAAAATCTTTTGGCCATGAACCAGTCGGAGCGGCGACGGAAGCTGCGGACAAATTTGCGCATGGCCAAGATGTGCCGCCACATCTTGAACGCATCAATGATGGCCTTGAAGTAGCTGTTCCAGACAAATTTCCAGCGGCGCGAAATGAGCAGCATCAAAAATCCTTCAGCGATCAGCATCAACACTTGCAGCCCGGCGAGTAGCAGCAGGATGTGTTGCGCGTCTTTGAGCACGACGAGCAGGCTGTTGCGGTTGACCAGATAGCGGGAGAATTCCTTGATCTCCCAGCCCCGGCCATCGCGGTGATGCACGATGGCGCGGCTGACGTAAATGCTTTCGTAACCGGCCAGCCAGACTTTCCAGGCGATGTCATCATCCTCGGCATACATGAAATGCGTGGCATCAAAGCCGCCGAGCTTGTTCCATACGGCACGCCGGATGAGAAAGGCCGCACCGCCAACCATGAAACACGGATGGGCGGGAGCGTTCGGGTCGGGCGAGTGATCGTCCACGGCCCAAGACGGACGACCAACGATGTCAAATCCCGCCGGAGCCGACGGGACGTGTTTCATTGAATTATATTCGGCCATCGCCGGCACTGCCGCATCAGCCTTGGTTTCATCCAGTGCCTTGAGCAATTGCTCCAGACAATCCGGCTCCAACTGGGTATCGTCATTCAATATGAAAACCCATTCGCCGCTGGCCGCCGCCGCGCCGGTGTTGTTGCCGCCGGTGTAGCCGAGGGCGCGCTCGTTGCGGATGACTTTTGAGCGTGGAAAATCCGCCAGTTCACGCCGGCCCATCTCGGAGGTTCCGTCCGTTGAGAAATCATCCACCAAAACCACTTCTATCCGGTCAAAGATTGTCTGTTTGCGGAGCGCGGCAAAACAGTTCGGCAGCCACTTGGTGCCGTTCAAGCAGGAGATGACCACGCTGACTGCGACGGGATTTTGCATAAATGAAAAATAATTATCGGCGAAAACGCTTTCACATGGAAAGGCTTTTTTGTGGTGCGGCTACACGGGCCAAGCAATTTTTTTGACTCGCGCGGTGGTAAATGATTTCATCCGTCCCACTATGCCGAAATCATTAGTCACCGGTGCTGCCGGATTCATTGGCTCTCACGTCTGCGACGAGTTGCTCAAGATGGGTCACAAAGTTGTCGCAATGGATGACCTTTCAGGCGGCTTCATGGAGAATGTGCCGAAGCGCGCCACGTTTGTGAAAGGTCGCGTGGAGAACCAGACCCTTGTGACCAAGCTTTTCAAGCAGCACAAGTTTGATTATGTGTTTCACCTCGCTGCCTACGCCGCTGAGGGATTGAGTCACTTCATCAAAGTTTTCAATTACAACAACAACCTCATCGGCAGCGTGAATCTCATCAATGCCGCCGTGAATGCCGGCACGGTTAAATGTTTTGTCTTCACCTCGTCCATCGCCGTCTATGGCCGCAACCAAGTCCCGATGACGGAAGATCTCGCACCGCAGCCGGAAGATCCCTACGGCATCGCTAAATACGCGGTGGAACTGGACTTGAAGGAAGCACACGAGATGTTCGGCCTGAACTACGTCATCTTCCGCCCGCACAATGTCTATGGCGAACGTCAGAATTTGAGCGACCCGTATCGCAACGTCATTGGCATCTTCATGAACCGCATCCGCAACGGCCAGCCGATGACGGTTTTCGGCGATGGCCAGCAGACGCGCGCCTTCAGTTACATCAGCGATGTCGCGCCGGTCATCGCCCGCAGCATTCAACGTCCCAAGGCAATCAACCAAGTCTTCAACGTCGGCGCGGACAAACCGCACGCAGTGATTGATCTGGCGAATTCCGTCGCCAAGTGCATGGGCGTGAAACCTAATGTGGTTCATCTCGAAGCTCGCAACGAAGTGGTGAATGCCTATTCTGCGCACGATAAGGCCACGAGTGTTTTTGGCGACCTGATAAAAAATGTTTCACTGGAAGACGGACTTGCGCAAATGTCGCACTGGGCGCGCACGGCGAAGCTGCGCAAGACGAAGGCGTTCGAGGGCATCGAGGTTTTCAAGAACCTCCCGCCGTCGTGGGCCAAGCTGGGGAAAAAGCAGCCGAAGCGGAAATAATTTTCAGCGCAAAAAAACGCGGGCGTTTTCAAAAACGCCCGCGTTAAATTTTTTGCGGCCGTGAAAACGGTTCAGCTCTTCCGCCAGTAGGCTTCGCACCAGTCGGTTTTTTCAATCGGATCCTTGATGCCATGTTTCTCGCGAAAATCTGCGATGGCTCGACGGCAGTTTTCCGCATTGCCGTAATCGTCAACGATGACAAAGCCGCCGACGGATAGCTTGGAATACAGGCTGGTCAGCGCGTCCATCGTGGATTCGTAGAGGTCGCCATCCAAGCGCATGATGGCCAGTCGCTGGACGGGCGCGGTGGGCAGGGTGTCTTTGAACCAGCCCTTGAGAAATTTCACCTGGTCATCCAGCAATCCATACCGCTGAAAATTTGCCTTCACGGATTCGAGCGATACCGCCAAGTATTCCGGTTCGTGCAAGTTTTCGCCGCGATCCTGCGGATACTTTTCCACATCGGGCGCTGGAATTCCTTCAAATGAATCTGCCACCCAGACGTTGCGATCCTTGATGTCGTAGGCGTGTAAAATCGCGCGCATAAAAATACAAGCCCCGCCGCGCCATACGCCGGTCTCGATGAAATCGCCGGGGACGCCGTCGGCAATCACGGTTTCAGCACTGCGTTTGAGGTTCTCCAGTCGCTTCAATCCAATCATAGTGTGGGCAAATTCCGGCCAGATTTTCCCCTCGGCCACATCCGTGGCATCAATCGGCACATCCAACACCAGCCGCATTTTGAACGGCTTGAGCAGCACTTTTGCCACCGTGGGGAAAAAGCGGAGAAGGTTGCGCGGGTAGCGTTGCGGATCCAATGAGCGGGTGGTTTCTG
>JBEEMY010000203.1:0-4916 GCA_041192415.1 Verrucomicrobiota bacterium
AGGTTGATGGCTGGTTGCTGGTGCGATTCGTTTTTGGCGTTAAAAATCCGTTGCGCCGCCACCTTGTCGCGAGTCTGCAAGCTGGCCTGCTTGCCGGTGACTCGGTCTTCAATAAAATAGATGCCCGTGCTGCGCTGAAACAAACGGTAACGAAGTTTCACAATGATCCTCATGGTTGATGAGGATACCGAACGCGGAGAAATGGGGCCTAAGTAATAGTGCCCGGTCACCTCCAAAATAGTTCCAGCAGAGTGACAAAATAGTCATTTTACTGGAGCTTTTACTGGAGGTGAGCCTGCTGACATTTCGTAAATCCTTGCCGCACACACGGTTTGAATTGGAGGCGAGGGTCGGAATCGAACCGACGATGCAGCTTTTGCAGAGCCGTGCCTTACCACTTGGCTACCCCGCCTTTGGGGAGCGGCAAAATAAATTATTTCGTCCCCGAAGCAAGTTCAACTTTCACCGCCGCCAGCGGCTTCAATCGGTGAAACCAAGCTGGTGACGTTTTTTCCAGAGTTCCGCCGGTTTGAAAATTCCTGCGGGCGTGATGATGCCGGTAATGAGTTCCGCCGGGGTCACGTCAAAGCCCGGATTGCGTGCGCCGCTCGTCGGGTTCGCCACGCGGATATATTCGCGCTGGCCGCGTGAATTGATTCCCCACGCGCCGAGCACTTCGCTCTCGTGCCGGTCTTCGATGGGAATGTCAAAGCCGCGTTTTAAATTCCAGTCAATCGTGGAATGGGGAATGGCCACGAAAAATGGAATCTGATGCCGCGCCGCCAGCACCGCCTTGGTGTAAGTGCCAATCTTGTTCGTCACCTCGCCGGTGCGTCCGAGCGTGCGGTCGCTGCCCACGATGACCAAATCAATTTTCCCGCGCTGCATCAAATGCCCGGCAGCGTTGTCGGCAATGATCTGGTGGGAAATTTTCTGTTGTGCGAGTTCCCACGCGGTCAGCGTTGCGCCTTGTGAACGTGGGCGAGTCTCGTCGCAGAAGACGTGAAATTTTTTGCCCTGCACCTGCGCGGCATACATCGGCGCGGTGGCTGTGCCGATGTCCACAAACGCCAGCCAGCCGGCGTTGCAATGCGTCAGCACGCTCATGCCGTTGCGGATGAGCTTTGCGCCGTGCCGTCCAATCGCCTCGCAATGCGCCACGTCCTCGCGGGCAAATTCCTCGGCGGCGGCGAGCGCCAGTGATTGCTGTTCGGCCACGGTCGCTCCCGGTTTCATCTTCCGGCGCACGTCATTCATGGCGTTCACCGGGTCAACGGCCGTGGGGCGCGCATCGGCCAGCGTCTGATAAACCGTTTCAACGTGCGCGGAAAATTTATTCAGGTTGCCGCCGCGAAACGCCAGCGCGCCCTGTGCGAGTCCGTAAGCGGCCGTTGCCCCGATGGCCCCCGCGCCGCGCACGACCATGTCGGTGATGGCCCGCGCGGTCTCACGGAAATTTTTCGTGCCGATGATTTTGAATTCATGCGGCAGCAAGCGCTGCTCGATGAGCCGGACGGAATTATTTTTAGCGTCGAAAGTGACGGTGCGGAAGTGTTCCGTGCGTCCGCGCAGGGTGACGTTCATAAAAGTTTGCAGCGTGAAACCTGGGGTGCGATTGGTCGGCAGCATCGACGCCGGAATTCAGCGCGGCTTGGATTTCAATTCGTTGATGCGACTTTTGATTTCGGCAAAGGCCGGATGCGCGCGGAGTTTTTTTAAGTCCGGGTCTTTGGCCAGCCAGGTGAAATCTGAGTAGCCAAGCGCGATGGCCTTCTCCAACGCGGCAGCGGCGTGTTCCATTTGCTCCGTGAGTGAGTAGCTGCACGCGAGATTGTAAAACACGAGCGAGTTTTCCGGCTCCAGACTGGCGAGCCGTTCATCCACCTTCAGACCTTCGTTGAAAAGGCCGCGTTGCGTGTAGTGATCGCCGAGGAGCTGCAACGCATCCACATAATCAGGATCGCGGCGCACGAGACCGGCCATGAACTCGATTTTGGTATCAAGTTCACGCACATCGGCCGGGCGCGGTTTTTTTTGGCTGTTTTTTTGCGGCATACTGACGCGCAAAGTTTTTCGCAGCGGACGGCGCAAGTCAAGTGAGGCGACGGTGAAACTTTCCTCGGCGGCGATGGGAAAAAGTTCGCCACCCGCTGCGGCGCGGGCAAACATGATTGTGAAATGACCGGCGATTATCAACTGGCGACCCTGGCGAATGGCGGGAAAACTTTATTCTCCACGAGCTACGGCGAAAAGATGCACCCCGGCCTTGGCCCGCAGGCCGAGGCGGAGTTGCTTTATGTTCGTCAGTTGAAAATCTGCGAGCGGCTGCAAAAAAGTGAGGGCGAGTTTGTCATCTGGGATATCGGTCTCGGCGGAGCGGCCAATGCCATCGCGGCACTCAAAGCCTTGCGGGACATTTCAGGTCATCTGCGGCTCATCAGCTTTGATAACACTTCTGAACCACTGCAATTCGCGCTGAACAACGCGGTGGAATTGAATTACCCTGTCGGCTACGAGGAGCCGATGTCCCAGTTGTTGCGTTGGCCGTGTGTGGAATTTCAGAACGGCGTCTTGCAAGTGCGCTGGGAGTTTTATGCAGAGGATTTCCCCGCATGGCTTAAATCAAAAATCCAAAATCCAAAATCTAAAATCCCCGCGCCCCACGTTATTTTCTACGACGCCTTTTCCCCCGCGAAAAATCCGGCGATGTGGACGCTGCCGGTGTTTGAAAATCTTTTCCGCGCGCTCGACCCGGCGCGTCCGTGCGCGCTCACGACATATTCGCGCAGCACGCTGTTGCGCGCGACGCTACTGCTCGCCGGATTTTTCGTGGGGGCAGGCACGGCCACCGGCACGAAGGAAGAGACGACCGTGGCGGCGAATGATTTGAGCCTCATCGCCGAACCGCTCGGCCAGCGCTGGCTGGAACGGGCGATGCGTTCGGACAGTGCGGAGCCGTTGCGCGAGCCGGTTTATTCGCGCGGCAGGCTTTCGGCAGCGGCATTGGAAAAATTGAGGGCGCATCCGCAGTTTCGAGATTCAGTCTGACTGCGAACGTTGACACGTTGGAAGCACCTGCATAGACTTCAAATGCAAAACGTCGCTGGCCTCGGGTTCAGCGTGTGCTGAACAGGCGGGGAACGGCTCAACTCAACCACATAAAACTTATGGGATTCATCGTTACAATCATCTATCTCGCCATCGTCATCGGCATCATCGCCGGGTTCTGGAAAGTCTTCACCAAAGCTGGCAAACCGGGCTGGGCGGCCATCATCCCCATCTACAACCTCATCGTTCTGTTGCAAGTCGCCGGCAAGCCGCTCTGGTGGTTCATCCTGTTTCTCATCCCGTTTGTGAACCTCATCGCGGCGGTGCTGGTGGGCCTCGCCGTCGCCAAAAACTTTGGCAAGAGCGACCTTTTCGGCATCGGTCTGGGACTGTTGGGCTTCATCTTCTATCCGATTCTCGGTTTCGGTGATGCGCAATACCAAGGCGCGAAGTAAAAACCGCCCGCTTGTTTTCCAGCCGTCGTGCGTCACCGGACGCACGACGGTTTTTCTTTTTGAACTTTCACCCGCGCGGAAATTTTCTAAACTGTCCGCATGAATGTTTTTGTCACTGGCGGCGCGGGCTACATCGGGTCGGTTTGCACCGAGGAACTTCTCAATGCCGGGCATCAGGTTACGGTCTATGACAACCTCACGGAAGGACATCGCTCCGCCGTGGATCCGCGCGCGAAATTTATTTTCGCCAAACCGGAAGAGGAGGGGAACATCCTCGCCGCCGTCAAGTCGGTCATGCCGGATGCGATTCTGCACTTCGCCGCCTTCGCGCTCGTCGGCGAGTCCATGACGAATCCGAAAAAGTATTTCCACAACAACTTCGTCAATGCGCTCAAGCTCGCCGACGCCGCCGTGGAATGTGGCGTGAAGAAATTTGTTTTCAGTTCCACTTGCGCCACCTATGGCCCGCCGGATCGCGTGCCGATGACGGAAGATTTGCCGCAGCGCCCCATCAATCCCTACGGCGAGAGCAAGCTGATGTTTGAGAAAGCGCTCATCTGGTATCAGCAGATTTACGGGCTGGAGTTCGTGGCCTTCCGCTATTTCAACGCCGCTGGCGCGAGCGAAAAATTTGGCGAGCATCATCGCATCGAGTCGCATTTGATTCCGAACGTGCTGTTCGTGGCGCAAGGCCGGAAGTCGCATCTGGAAATTTTCGGGACGGATTATCCCACGCCGGACGGGACGTGCATCCGCGATTACATTCACATCAAAGATTTGGCGCAGGCGCACATCCTCGGTTTGCAACCGGGCAAGAGCGGCTTCTTCAACCTCGGCAATGGCGACGGCTACTCGGTCAAGGAAGTCATTGAGACCTGCGAGAAAGTCACCGGCAAAAAAATCACCGTGATTGAAAAGCCCCGCCGCGCCGGAGATCCGCCGCGACTGATTGCCGCCGCGCACAAAGCGCACACCGAACTCGGCTGGCAGCCGCAGTATCCCAAGCTCGAAGACATCGTGAAGACCGCTTGGGCGTGGCATCTGAAAAATCCGACCGGCTACGCGGATTGAAACGGTTCTTCGGGAATTATGTCTTTGACGGAAGCGGGGGTGGTGGGTCTGGTTGCGCTGCGACCAGACGTTGACCGCGCAGCGGTCACTTTATGGTATGGCAATGTTTTGACTCACGCCGGATTCCGTCGCCTGACGCTGCGCTCGGCGACGGGTTTTTCGCAGCGCGAAAACCCCCACCACAACCCCGGCTTCCCTCAACGGCATAATCCCAGTTTTTCCAAAAATTCCGGTTGAAATAAATTCCGGGTTCGGGTTATTGTCGGCGCGTGAGACGGTTTCGTGTCAATGTCCTCACTGGATTCATCGCCTGCGGGTTGTTGTGCTTGAACCTCGGCGGAT
>JBEEMY010000204.1:0-4903 GCA_041192415.1 Verrucomicrobiota bacterium
CTTGGCGGTTAAGCTTTTTAGTTTTCTTTCGTGCCTTCCTGCTTTCCTAATTAAATTATTTTTTTATCCTGTGCGGCATGGAACGACTCCCCGGTTTTCGCGATTTTTATCCCGAACCTCTGCCGCATCCCGACGTGTGGAGCGCTGACGCGCGCCAATATATTTTCGACCAGTGGCGCACCGTCGCTCGCCGTTACGGCTTCCGCGAATACGACGGCCCGCCGCTCGAACCGCTGGAACTTTTCACCACCAAGAGCGGCGAGGAAATTGTCGGCCAGCTCTTCGACTTCGTGGACAAGGGCAAACGCCACGTTTCGCTGCGCCCGGAGATGACGCCCACGCTCGCCCGCATGGTGGCTGCGCACGAGCGCAACTACAAGAAACCCATCAAGTGGTTCGCCATTCCGCAATTGTTCCGCTACGAGAAGCAGCAGAAAGGTCGGCTGCGGGAACATTTTCAATTCAACGCCGACCTCATGGGCGAGACCGATCCGGCGGCGGATGCGGAATTGATTGCGCTCCTGATTGACACGCTGCGGGCGTTTGGTCTGACGGCGGAGGATTTTGTCATCCGCTTGAGCAGCCGCAATGCGTGGCAGGAGTTTTTTGAAAGCGGAAGTCAGAAGACGGAAGGCGAAAATCAGAGTGCCTACGAATTTTTTCAAATCATAGACAAGTTGGAGCGCACGCTACCGGCTGAATCGGAGCAAAAACTTTCTGCGCTCGGTTTTTCGCTCGCGGCGGTGAATGAATTCATCGCGACCGGCAAACCTACGGCGGAGTTGCAAAGCATCCTCAACAACCTCGCGGCGCGCGGGCTGAAAGAGTTTGTGAAGGTGGACTACCTCGTGATTCGCGGTCTCGCTTATTACACCGGCGTGGTGTTCGAGGCGTTTGATCGCAAGGGCGAATTCCGCGCCATCGCTGGCGGTGGTCGCTACAACAATCTCGTGAAACTCATCAGCGGCGGCAAAGTGGATTTGGCCGCGCTCGGCTTCGGTATGGGCGATGTGGTTTTGCTGGAACTGCTCAAAGCGCGCGGCTTGTTGCCGAAGTTTGATTCGACGATGGACGTGTTTGTGTTGATTGAGGACGAAGCGCTGCGTCCGATTTCGCTGAAGCTAATCCAGGATTTACGCGTGGCGGGATTTGCCGTGGATTATCCGCTCACGCCGACGAAGGCGGACAAACAATTCAAACGCGCGACGGAATTAAAAGTGGCGCACACCGTCCGCGCCGAGAGCGATGCCTACGTCCGCATCCGTAAACTGAAAACGCGCGAGGAAGTCGTGGCTGGTTTTGCCGACGTGGCGAATCATTTGGGGTGAGTTGCGTTCCATAAAAAAAGCCGTTGCTGAAATCCAGCAACGGCTTTTGTGTTTTCAGAAACTTACGCGAGGTGATACGGCGCGCGGTATTCGCGGCTCAACAGTTTGCTCGCTTCAGCATCGCCGAGAATTTTTTCGTGCTTCGCATCCCAGTGAATTTTCCGACCGGTGAGCATGGAGATTAAACCGAGGTGGCCGGGAATCGCCGAGTGATGCGCGGTCTGTGCCGGTGCAATCGTCGGCTGGCCGGAGCGGATGCAATCGAGATGATTCCGCCAGTGGCCGGGCGATTGGAGGAGTTTCACTTTGCGGAGTTCTTCCGGCAACGCCTTGCCTTTTTTCCACTCGGGGTTCGAGGCCTCGAACACGCCGTCGCGGTTCACATAAACCCAGCCTTCCGTGCCGGTCCATTTTGTGCCGCTCCGGATGTCGCTGTGACCACCGGCAATCGTCATCGTGATGTTGCGCGGATACTTGAGTTCAATCCGGTATTTCGTGCAGGTGTTCCACAGCGCATCGCGCGCGGGAAATTCCCCGTGGCCTTCGATTTCCGACGGCCCGTCGTTGTCAAAACCAAGTCCCCAATGCGCGATGTCAACGTGATGCCCGACCCAGTCGAGCAACTGCCCGCCGCCGGTGTTGTAATTCCAGCGCCAGTTCATGTGGACGCGCTGCTTGATGTATTCCTCCATCTTGGACGGCCCAATCCACGTCTCGTAATCCAGTTCTGCCGGCGGTTCGCTGACAGCGATTTTCCACGCGTCTGAGCCGGGCGTGATTTTGGCAAGGTCGTTGATGCCGAGTGCGGAAAGTTTTTCAACGAGTTCCGGCTTGGTGTGTTTGAAATCGTTGTGGCCGCTGGGCAAACCCACTTCAACGTGCGTCACTTCGCCAATCAAACCGCTGCGGACAATTTCCGCCGCCTTGTGAAAATTCGCCTGCGAACGCTGCCACGAGCCGGTCTGCCAGATGATTTTATTTTTCTCCACGGCGTGAACGATGGCCTGCTGCTCGGCGATGGTTTTGGCGAGCGGTTTTTCCCCGTAGATGTGCAGTCCGTGTTTCGCCGCCGTCGTGGCGACGATGGCGTGCCAGTGATCCGGCACGGCGAGCATCACGGCGTCGAGGTCGGGGCGTGCGAAT
This sequence comes from Verrucomicrobiota bacterium, assembly GCA_041192415.1. Lineage (GTDB taxonomy): Bacteria > Verrucomicrobiota > Verrucomicrobiia > Limisphaerales > UBA11358 > UBA11358. Next base: position 2,472 of record JBEEMY010000204.1, read on the forward strand.
AGCTCGCGGTAATCGTGGTAGGCGGCGCAGTCTTTGTTTTCGTAATTGTCATTGATGGTGTCCACGGCGGCTTGCAACGCATTTTTGTCGAGGTCGCACGCAGCGACGACGCGGCAGTCATTCTCGAACATGAAAGACTTTGCATTACTCGGCCCCTGCATACCCCAGCCGACGACGCCGATGTTAATCTTGTCATTGGCGCTGATTTTTTTGGTGGGGCGACTCGTCATGCAGCCGGGCAGAAAAGTGGGGAGGACAATCGCCGCGCCGGCCAGCTTGAGAAAATTTCGACGACCAATCTGTTTTGTTTTATTTTGTTTCATGATTCAATTTTGTGTTTGGCTGGGATGGTTCGGCTATCGTGATTCAAATTGCGCGTGGTGAAAAGCTGAATTTCAAATGGCGAACTGGATTCTTGCTGGACGTTGCGTTGCGCCGCCGGGTTTCGGGAAATTGAAGTGCTGACGAGCGCACAATTAAAACTTGCCCGCCATCCGCTTTTCGCCAAGCTTTCCGAACGCGAAACTGAACCAACTTCAAACCTCCAACCAAAATAAATTTATGGGACGCATCTACAACAACATCATCGAAACCGTCGGCCATACGCCGTTGGTCAAACTGAATAAAGTCACAGCGGGCGTGGACGCCAACATTTTGCTGAAGTGCGAATTTTTTAATCCGCTCGGCAGCGTCAAAGATCGTATCGGCGCGGCGATGATTGCCGACGCGGAAGCGCGCGGCGTGTTGAATAAGGACACCGTCATCATTGAGCCGACTTCGGGCAATACCGGCATCGCACTGGCGTTCGTCGCGGCGGCCAAGGGCTATAAAATAATTTTGACGATGCCCGAAACCATGTCGCTCGAACGCCGCACGCTGTTGGCGATGCTCGGTGCGAAACTCGTGCTCACGCCCGGCGCGGAAGGCATGAAGGGCGCGATTGCCCGTGCCGAAGCGCTCGCCAAGGAAACACCGAACTCGTGGATTCCGCAGCAGTTTGAAAACGCGGCCAATCCGGCGATTCATTCCAAGACCACGGCGGTGGAGCTTTGGGAAGACACCGATGGCGAGATTGACATTCTCGTCGCCGCTGTCGGCACGGGTGGAACCATCACGGGTTGCGTGGAAGGCATCAAGCCGAAGAAACCCTCGTTTCAGGCAATCGCGGTGGAGCCGAAAGATTCTCCGGTCATTTCGCAGACGCTCGCTGGCCAGCCGGTGAAACCCGGCCCGCACAAGATTCAAGGCACGGGCGCGGGTTTCGTCCCGAAAAATTTGCACCTCAAGGACAGCGCCGGCAATCCGCAGATTGTCGAGTGCGTTCAAGTTTCCAATGACGACGCGTTTGCGATGGCTCGTCGGCTCGCGAAAGAAGAGGGCATCCTCGTTGGCATCTCGACGGGCGCGAATGTCATCGCCGCCATCGAAGTGGGCAAGCGTCCGGAAAACAAAGGCAAGACCATCGTGACCATCGCCTGCTCGACGGGTGAACGTTACTTGAGCACCGCGCTCGCAGCGGAAGCCAAGGCGGAAGTGGGCGGCTGATTGTCCTGCGGTATCTTAAAGCGCGCGAATCCTTTGAGGGTTTGCGCGCTTTTGCTTTGGCGGCTTGAAAATAAGCATTGCCTTTTGCGGCCTTTCCTCGTAATTAAAAGCCCGTCGAAGGTTTCGTCTGCGGCTTCTGGCCCGGACATTTTCCAAAAGTTCACTTTTCCAACACATTTTTCGGAAGGGTTTCAGCCTTCGGTCACAACATTTTTATGAGCGATACGCAAGCGAACGGCGAAAAAGCCGTCAATCCCAACTACGGTTCCGGCTTTCTCGAAATCTCCGAGAAGGGCTTTGGTTTCCTGCGCACGGCGCAAAACCATTTTAATCCCAAGCCGACGGATATTTTTGTCACGCCCGACACCATCCGCCGCAGCTTCCTGCGCGAAGGGGCGCACATCGAAGGCACCACGCAGCCGCCGCATCGCGGCACCAGCCCGCAGCTCAAGACGGTGGAGAAGGTCAACGATTTGCCGTTTCAGGAATACGTCAAAGTCGTGCGCTTTGAAAACCTGACTTCAATTGACCCGATTGAAAAATTTAAGTTGGAGACCACGCCGGATGCGATGGAGACGCGGGTGATTGATCTCGTCACGCCCATCGGCAAAGGCACGCGCGGCATCATCGTCGCCCCGCCGCGCACGGGCAAGACCACCATTCTCAAGCAGATCTGCAACGCCATCACCACGAACCATCCCGAAGTGCATTGCATGGTGCTGCTGATTGATGAACGTCCCGAAGAAGTCACGGATTTCCAACGCTCGGTGAAGGCCGAAGTCGTCGCGTCCTCGAACGACATGGAAATTGACACGCACGTCCGCCTCTCTCGCTTCATGATCGAACGTTGCCGCCGCATTGTGGAATCCGGCAAGGATGTTTTCGTG
>JBEEMY010000205.1:0-4877 GCA_041192415.1 Verrucomicrobiota bacterium
AGGCGAGCGGCTGGGTCAACAAACTGGATGCCACGCCGGGACGACAAGTTTGGTTCAACTTTTGGGAAACGCGGCTGACGCATCAGCGGTCGTATCTAGCGCGGCTGAATTATGTTCATCAGAACGCGGTGAAGCATGGGCTGGTGCCGGTGGCTTGCCAGTATCCGTTTTGCTCGGCGGCGTGGTTTGAACGGACGGCTTCACCGGCGATGGTGAAATCCATTTACCGGTTCAAGACGGAAAAGGTTTCGGTGGCGGATGAATATGAACCGGCGGCGGATTGGGGCGAGGTTTGATTTTTCGCGCGGGGAAAAAGCGGCGGAGGGCCGCCGCACACCAAGACGCATCGCGCGGTTCGTGAGCCATCGGTCAGCGCGGTAGCGTCTTGGAGTGCGCCAAGTCCTCTGGCGCTTTGGGTTTGGCTTCCGATCTCGCCGGGCATCGTCTTCACTCCAAAAAATAATTTCAAAAACTTTGTCCGGTTTTTCCGTCCGGCGGGCATGAGTAATAAAATGGGTGTGGTGGCGGTCAACCGGCGTCATTTTTCCGGTTTTTTGCCTAAACCCCCGTTTTCAGCCAGTTGCAGCGCGGTTCCTGACGTGGAAAAGAAAGCTTAAGACGTTGGGCGAGGGTTTTAAGACGTGGAAATGGTTTTTTAAGATGTGGAACAGAAGGTTCCACGCGTGGAAAAAGGTTTTCCACATCTTAAAAATAGTTTTCCCGATGTGGAACGGAAAGTTTCAGACGTGGAAATCGAGGTTTCAGATCAGGAAGGTTGGGTTCCTGATGAGGAATGAAGGGTTCAAGGTCTGGAATGGAAGGTTCAACGCGTGGAAAATCTTTTTCCCGGTCTGAAAACCGGTCGCGCTGATGTGAACTGGCGGTCGGTCAACCGGAACGGAACGAACATTAACCAGGCAAGTCGCCGTGAAGTTCTACGATACGCCATCCCTGACCTATGACAGCGGAGCCGTCTTCGATGACTCGTCGCCTTTGCCGCAACTCCTGAGCAAGTCTATGGCAAAAGTAAAATTCACCCTCAAGGGCGTGTCCGACACGGACACGCTGCAAACGTGCAACAGCCTCAAGACGGCGTTGACGGGCAACGCGAACTTCACCACGCCGTCGCCGTCGCTCGCTACCTTCGGCAGCAAAATCACCTCGGCGCAAACCAAGCTGACGGCGGCGCTCAACGCGCAGGCGACGGCGAAGCAGGCGACGGCGGACAAGGATTTGGAGATGGACGGTCTCAAGGCGCTGGCGATGCAACTGGCCGGCTATGTGGACCTCACGGCGGCGGGCGATGAATCAAAAATCTTGAGCGCAGGCTTGAGCGTGCGCGCGGGCAAGACGCCGCCGCAGTTGCCGGGTCAGGTGATGAACCTGTCATTGACCGCTGGTGACAACGATGGTTCGCTGGACGCGCATTGGGATCCGCAAACCAAAATCAAGAGCTACGAGATTCAGGTGAGCGCCGACCCGTTCACGACGACGAGCTTCGTGACGAAGGACACGGTGACGAAATCCAGCGCGACGCTCACGGGTTTGACCAGCGGCGACCGCGTCTGGGTGCGCGTGCGCGCCATCAACGCCGCCGGCAAAGGCGCGTGGAGTGATCCAGCGGTGAAGGTGGTTCCCTGAAACCCGAGGCCGGAGGGCGGAGGACGGAAGTCTGTTCGCTGGCTTGCGGCTTCTAACCTCTGACCTCTGATTATTTATGCCATACGATCCCACCTTGCCGGCGAATCATTCGCTGATTCTATCGGCCGAATTGCAGGCGCAGTTCGCAGGTTTGAAAGACGAGATTGACGCCATGCCGTTGAGTGCGGAGATGACGGCGCGGCTGGATGCCTACACAGCGGGAAACTGCGAATTCGTTTCTCTGCCAAGTTTGACCATCAGTAATCCGCCCACGCAGGCGGAAGTGCAGAACCTCGCCAACGTTTTGAGCAACCTCTACGTGGCACTGACGCGGACGTAGTTTTTGCCGACGCAACCAAAACCACCCGAATGGAAAACTGTTTGGGTGGTTTTGCGTCTCCAGCGACACAGGGCAGTTTGTGATGGACAACTTCAGGCGATTTGTATAATTTAAGGACATAAGGTTTTTATTCCGTTCGGGCAATTTAAGTTTTACGCCACTTGAAATTGCTAGTTGCGGGAATCGTTTTGGCGTTTAGTCAGGTTTGGTCAGTTATTGCTCATTGGCAATTACGTCGAACTCAACAAAATGCAAACCACGTCATCAGCCTGGTATACTGCCCGGACGAAGCCGAAGCATGAACACATTGCGGCGGCAAATCTGCGCAAAAACCTAGGAATTGAAGTCTTCTCCCCCCGTTTGCAACTGGAAAAACTCACCCGTCGCGGTCTGGTTCATGTCACGGAACCACTATTTCCCGGATATATTTTCGTCCGCTGCGTTTTGGAAGACCGGCTCAATGACATCCAACATTCGATTGGCGTTAACCGGCTAGTAAGTTTCGGTGGAAAGATTCCGCCGGTGGCCGATGGAGTCATAGTGGAACTTCAAGACTGCTTTGAAAACGAGGAGATTGTCAGCATTGCCAGCGATTTTCAGCCGGGGGATGAGGTGACGGTTGCGGGTGGCGCGTTTGTGGGGATGAGTGCTTTGGTGTTAAAAAACCTTCCGGCCAAAAAGCGGGTGCAAATCCTGCTAGATATGCTGGGGCAGCCCACCACCGTGGAGGTGGAGCGGGAGGCGGTGCAGTTGAAACAGAATTCGTTGGCGGACTTGATGCCGGCTTTGGCGGCTACGGTTCGTCAGGAAAGACTGTCAGCCTGACCCTATGAAACCATCCGTAAACATGGGTGAAATTGAACAGTTCGCCGTGCAGAACACCGGGCGAACAAGTGCGGAGCCGTGCGAATAAAAAAATGAATGAAGGTCGTAAAAATGGGATTCCTGGTTGGAAGCGTGTGTTGGATTGCACGCTGATCCTGCTGGCGTTTCCGCTGATTTTGCCGCTGATGATTGCGATTGCTTTCATCATCCGCCGGAATTCTGCGGGCCCGATTTTGTTCCAGCAGCAGCGCATCGGCTTTCGTGGCCAACCGTTCATGTGTTTGAAATTCCGCACGATGCACTGCAATGCGGAGACGGTTTCGCATCAGGGTCATTTGCAGAACTTAATCAATTCCAACGCGCCGATGACCAAGCTGGATGCGGGCGGCGATTCACGGATTATTCCGTTCGGAAAATTTTTGCGGTCTTCCGGCTTGGATGAGTTGCCGCAGTTGATCAATGTTCTGCGCGGTGACATGAGTCTGGTCGGGCCGCGCCCGTGCGTGGCTTACGAGGCGGAAAAACTTTTGCCGTGGCAGCGGGAACGTTTTAACGCCGCGCCGGGACTGACTGGTTTGTGGCAGGTGAGCGGTAAAAACAGGACAACTTTCACGCGGATGATGGAGTTGGACATCGAATACACGCGGAGAAAAAATGTCTGGCTCGATTTGCGGATTGTTTTTATGACGATTCCTGCGTTGCTCGTGCAAATGTGGGACATGAAGCAGGCAAAAAAGGCCGCCAGCCGTGCGGTTGCAACCGAAACGGTGCTGCCGGCGCGGGCGACAAATAATTAATTTTCATACTCGGCATTGAGGCTGCTAGGCAGTCAGGCGCAACACAAACAATCAATAATTTATGTCAAAGAAAATCAAAGTCGGCGTGGCAGGGTGCGGTTACTGGGGACCGAACCTGATTCGTAACTTCCGTTCGCTTGCGGACGTGAGTCTCAAGATGATGTGCGACCTGAACACGGGCCGCCTCAAACATCTCAAGTCGCTTTACCCGGAAGTCGAAGCGTCCACCGACTACAAGCATATGCTTAACGGCATCAATCTCGATGCCGTCGTCATTGCTACCAACGTCAAGACGCACTTCCCGCTCGCCAAAGCCGCGCTGCTGGCTGGCAAACACACATTCATCGAAAAACCGATGGCTGCGTCCGTCGAACATTGCGAAGAGCTGGTGGCCATCGCCAAGAAGAACGGCCTCGTGCTGATGACCGGCCACACGTTTTTGTATTCACCGGTCGTCCGCAAAATCAAGGAGATCATTGACAAGGGCGACATTGGCGAAATCCGTTACATCTCTGCGCGCCGTTTGAATTTGGGATTGTTCCAAAAAGACATCAACGTTGCTTGGGATCTCGCGCCGCATGACCTTTCCATCATTCTCTCGCTCATGGGCGAAATGCCAGAATCCGTTAACTGCCGCGGTAGCGCGCACGTCACGCCGGGAATCGAAGATGTGACCACGATGTGCTTGAGTTTTTCACGCCAACGTTCCGCCACGATTCAGAGTAGCTGGCTCGATCCGCGCAAGGTTCGCGAAATGACCATCGTCGGCAGCAAGCGCATGATTGTTTATGACGATCTTGCGCCGCTCGAAAAAATCCGCGTGTTCGACATGCGCGTCGAGCGTCCGCCGCATTACGATACTTTCGGCGAATTCCAATACGCCTATCACTACGGTGATATGTATGCGCCCTACATCAAGCAGGAAGAGCCGCTCAAGACCGAGTGCCAGCATTTCATTGACTGCATCAAATACGGCGCGACGCCGGTGAGCTGCGGTATGCCTGAAGTTCGGTCTGAACGTCGGCTTGAACGGCGGCTCAAGCCGCAGCGTCAGCCTGTGACGGTGGTTGTGTCACAGGCTGACTGAGTTTGCTATGGCCTGACGGGCACCATGACACCGATCTCCGCTTCCGAGCTTCGTGATCCGTTGGTGGCGACAACCTTGACACGGGGCCGAGACGCGCCATGTTCCAGCGGGACTTCGAAGGTCGTTCCAGCGATCTCGAAGGCTTCAGGGTACCAGTCGTCGCCGTTGTTCGGCGAGTAGAGCACGG
>JBEEMY010000206.1:0-5347 GCA_041192415.1 Verrucomicrobiota bacterium
AGGTTTTCTTCGCGCCGCACTTGGCGACCGCGCCAATGTGCAAAGTGCCGGTTCCAAACCCGCCGACTACGTCCATCCGCTCGCCATCAAAGTCATGGCGGAAGTGGGCATTGATATTTCCGCGCACCGCTCGAAGCCGCTCACAGAATTTTTGCAACAACCCGTCGCCACCGTCATCACCGTCTGCGGCAACGCCGACCAAGCCTGTCCGATTTTTCCCGGACAATTAAATCGCCACCACTGGCCGTTCTTCGATCCCGCGCACGCCAAGGGCAGCGACGAGGAAATTCTGAATTGCTTCCGCACCGTGCGCGACGAGATGCGCCGCGTGTTTGAAGCCTACGCCGCTGGCCTGCGCGATGCGAAGAGCACCCGGTAAAACACCAAACTAAACGCCGTTGCGCGGCGCGGTGGATACTGTTTCAATTCGGCATCAAAAAAATTGCGATCATCGGCGGCGGGCCGGCAGGCTTGCGCGCGGCGGAAGTGGCGGCGGCGGGCGGCGCGTCCGTAACCCTCTTCGATGCCAAGCCGTCGGTGGGCCGGAAATTTCTCGTGGCTGGTCGCGGCGGACTTAATCTCACCCACGCACGCTGAACCGCGTGAACATTTTCTCACCCGCTATACCAACCCCGAACAGCCGCACGAATTATGGGCGTCGCTCCTCGCGGATTTCGATGCGGAGGCGTTGCGGCAATGGGCGGCGGATCTCGGCGTGGAAACGTTTGCAGCGACAAGTGGTCGCGTTTATCCGTGCGAACTCAAAGCTGCGCCGTTGCTGCGTCGTTGGGTGCAGCGGCTGCGCGCCGAGGGTGTGAAATTTGCCTTGCGCCATTGCTGGACGGGACTGCGTCCGGGCGCGCCGTGGCAAATTGATTTTCAAGTAGAAGGTGAAGCCCGCACCGTCGAGGCCGACGCGGTGATTCTCGCGCTCGGCGGCGGCTCGTGGCCGGAGACAGGTTCCGATGGCGCGTGGACTTCAGCGCTGGAAAAACTGGGCGTGTCCATCGCTCCGCTGATGGCGGCCAATTGCGGCTGGGAAATTTCCTGGCCGTCCGCACTGCTCGCGCAAGCGGAAGGCAAGCCGTTGAAAAACATCACGGCCCGCGCAGGTGAAACGGCGGCAGCAGGTGAACTGCTGGTGACGAAATACGGACTGGAGGGCGGCGTGATTTACCAACTCGGTTCGGCGTTGCGTGCGCTGCCGGAGCCGGAGATTGTCATTGATTTCAAACCCGCCCACACCATCGAACAACTCGTAAAAAAACTCGGTAACTGTCCGCGCAACTTTCTCGCCGAAGCGCGTTCCCGCTGGAAATTGAGCGACGCGGCGTTTGCCATTTTAGAAAATTTGCCGGGACAAAGCCCCTTCACTTCTGCCGAAGCGCTCGCCTTGACCGTAAAAAATTGCGTCCTGAAACTCACTCGTCCGCGTCCGCTGGCCGAGGCGATTTCCTCCGCTGGCGGCGTGCGTTGGCGCGAACTGGATGCCACGCTCATGGTGCGCCAACTGCCGGGAATTTTTGTCGCCGGTGAAATGATTGACTGGGACGCACCTACCGGCGGTTACCTGATGCAGGGTTGTTTTGCAACGGGCACTCGCGCCGCGCGCAGTGCGCTGGCGTGGCGACCACGGCAATAAGGCTGGGCGAAATGCCAATCGGCAGCGCCATTTGGAGTGCGGCGACACGTCGCCGCTTTGTCACTGGGAGACATGTCTCCCAGTGACAAAGCGCGGTCATGCCCGCGCACTCCAAACTCGAACACGCCTCCCGACATTGCGACCAGAAAACTTCTTCACTTCTCCTTAATGTGCCTTCGCCTAGAGTCGCCGCATGAAAACGATTTTGACCGCCACCTTTTTCATCGCCCTGGCCGTGAACGCGCAGGCTGACCCGCAGCTCGCGTCGTGGTTCACCGCCAACTCCGGCAAGGTGGCGCAAATCTACCGCACCGACGCGGAGAAAAATTCCAGCCAGACGGCAACGACTTGGAGTAACGGGCGCAACGCGCAAACGCGACCGGCCTTCTGCGGCGTGCAGGAAATTTTATCGTCGTCCAACTGGATTTACATCCGCAGCACCGGTCTCGGCAGTCAGGTCATGGGGCCGTGGCTCAACGGACGTTTCCCCAACCTGCCCACCGACCAGCATTTTATTTTTGCGATGTCGCGGCATCCCGTGGAGCAGAAAGGAAATAATTTCAATCACCTTGGTGAAATCGGAATGTTCGTGGACGGCGTGCGAATGTTCGATGCGGGCGATGCGTTTTCCTACTCGAACCAGAACCGTCGCGATGCCGACCCGCGCGCAGGCATCGGCCAGGGCGACCGCATCTGGAACCGCGACGCGTATGTGAACGAAGGCAGAACCTTCGACGCCGCACTCGCGCACCAGCAAAACCGAGGAACGTATCATTACCACGCCAACCCCCTCGCGCTTCGTTACCTGCTGGGCGACCACGTTGATTTTGATGCGACGAGCCAGACGTATCACGAAAGCGAAATTGCGCCGCAGAAACATTCGCCCATCGTCGGCTGGATGCAGGACGGCTATCCGCTCTACGGCCCTTACGGCTATGCCAATCCGACCAACGCCACGAGCGTTGTGCGCCGGATGGTTTCCGGTTTTGCGGTGCGCGATGGAAAGAACGGCACGGATAATCTCACGCAAGCCGGACGCCGCACCCTGCCCGGTTGGGACGCGCGTGAACAAAATCGGTCCGCCGCGCTGCCGGCTTCCGAAACCGGACCAAATGTGACTGAACAATTTCCGCTCGGCCATTATCTCGAAGATTACGCCTACCTCGGCGATTGCGGGAAAATTCCCGGCAAAGATTTCAACCTCGACGAGTTGAACGGGCGCTGGTGCGTCACGCCGGAATTTCCCAACGGCACGTTCGCTTACTTCACCACGATTGATGCGCGCGGTGCGCCGGTCTATCCTTACAACATGGGCCGCCGCTATCATGGTTATCCGAACGGACGCCTCGTCTCCGCGATTCACGAATCGGTGACGACCAACTTCGTCGCGCATCCGGCGACGACCGTAAAAACGGCAAGCTCGCCAGCCGCAAAAACCACGACGCTGATGTGGAACGCCAACGGCTACGAATCAAAATCAAAATGACCCGGACGCGGACAATTTTATTTTGCCTCGCCATTTTTTGTGGCGTGAAACTGGCCGCCGCCACGCTGCAAATCGAAATCACCCCAAAAGTTTCCGGAGAAGCCCTGCAGCCCGCGTCCCTCCGCTACCAGACTTCGGCAGGCGAAACCTTTTCCATCACCCGCGTCAGCTATCTCGCCAGTGAATTTGCGCTTCAGCGCAACGATGGTTCGTGGCTAGAACTTTCCAATTCCGTCGCGTGGCTGGACTTCGAGGCGAACCGCAACTCGGTTCACTTGGGAAAAATTCCGGCGGGCGAATTCCGCGCGGTGCGTTTTCTGGTCGGGCTGAACACGAATTTAAACCACGCGGACATTACTCAATTCCCTGCCAGCCATCCGTTGAATCCAAACCTGAATGGCCTGCACTGGAGCTGGCAGGGCGGCTATATTTTTCTCGCGCTGGAAGGCTTGTGGCGCAACGCGAACGGCGAACTCGACGGCTGGTCGCATCACCTCGCGCGCGACACCAATGCCACCCGCATCACGCTGGCTGCACCGCTGGAAATCACCAACGAGACTAAAGTGGAACTGGATTTTGATCTCGCCACGCTGCTGCACGCGCCACGTCCGCTCTCGTTTGTGAAAGACGGTTCATCCACGCACTCGCGCGACGGCGACCCGATTTCCGCTGCGCTCGGCGCCAATCTGCCCGGCGCGTTCCGCGTGCATCGCATTACGCAATTGAGCGCGACGGAAATCGCCATCGCCCATCCCCAGCCGCTGTATCTGCCGGCAAAATTTACGCCGTATGAATTCCAGATGAGTGCCACGTTTCCGATTCCCGATTTGCCGCGCGACAATCCCCTGCTCGTCGAGCGTGTCGAGCTTGGTAAAAAATTATTTTTCGACAAGCGCGTTTCCATCAACGACCAGCAGTCCTGCGCCGACTGTCACGCGCCGGAAAAAGCTTTCTCCGATGGTCGCCGCACGGCGCGCGGCGCGGAAGGTGCGTTCGGCGAACGCAATTCCATGCCGCTCTTTAACCTCGCGTGGAAGAAAGAATTCTTCTGGGATGGCCGCGCAAAAAGTTTGCGCGAACAAGTCTTGCAGCCGATTCAAAACCCGATCGAGATGCACCTGTCGCTGACGAATCTGGTGGTGAAGCTGCAATCAGAACAATCCAAAATTGATTACCCCGCCCTTTTCACCGCCGCGTTTGGCTCGCCGGAAATCACGGCGGAAAAGATTTCACTGGCACTGGAAAACTATCTGCTCACGCTCACGTCCTTCAACGCCAAGTTTGACCGTGTGCTGCGCGGCGAGGAATCCTTCACCGCCGAAGAGCAGCGCGGGTTTGAATTGTTCTCCACGGAATACGATCCCCGGCGCGGCCAGTTCGGCGCGGATTGCTTTCACTGCCACGGTGGGCCGTTGTTCCAGAGCCAGGCGTTTGCGAACAACGGTTCGGACGGCGCGCTCTGGGACATCGGGCGAGAGAAAGTCACCGGCAAGGCCAGCGACCGTGGAAAATTTTCCACGCCCAGCCTGCGCAACATCGCGCTCACCGCGCCGTATATGCACGATGGCCGTTTCCCCACGCTGGAAGATATTGTCCGGCATTACTCGACCGGCATCCCGCGCAGCCCGACGCTCGATCCCAATCTCGCGAAGCATCCCGATGGCGGCGTGCCGTTGAGCGACGGCGACAAACGCGCGCTCGTGGCGTTTCTAAAAACGCTGACGGACGGGCAGTTCGCCAGTGCGGTGAAAAACTAATTTCAGCCACGGATAGAATTCTGGTTTACGTTTGAAATCCAAGCCGATTGCCGCTTTACTTCCGTTCGCAATGTTCCCGCATCCGTTAAAAGTTTTCCTGCTCGCCGCCATCATGCTGTCGGTTGCCTATACTTCCACCAAAGCGGCCGACACCAATCTGGTCACGCTGCTCTGGCGGGCGACGCTGCCGGACTCCGGCACTGAATCGTCGGCGGCCATCGCGCCGGACGGAACAATTTATCAAGGCACGTTTCACGGCTGGCTGCTGGCTATCGCGCCGGAAGGTCGGCTGAATTGGAAATTCAAGGCCGGGCTTGAAATCAAATCCTCACCCGCCGTGGCGGACGACGGCACAATCTATTTCGGCTCGCGCGACCGCAAGCTGTATGCGCTCACGCCAAAGGGAAAACTGAAGTGGACATTCGCCACCGGTGCGTGGGTGGATTCCTCGCCCGCCGTCGC
>JBEEMY010000207.1:0-4841 GCA_041192415.1 Verrucomicrobiota bacterium
GCGGGTGGTGGCGACAAAGTTGGCGGTGAGCGAGGTGTGATTCGTGAGCGTCAGAATCTCGCTTGGGCTGGCGCTGATGACCGTGTTGCCAGATTTCCAACTGGCGAAGGCGTAACCCACGGCGGGCGTGGCGCTGAGGCTGACGGTTGAACCATGCGCAAACGTTCCTGCGCCACTGACGCTGCCGCTGGCGGCGGGTGTGACGCCGAGTGAGAGCACGGGAAAGTTTGGCTGGAAGATCGCAGTAAGCGTCGTGCCGTAGCAGACTATGTGACGAAGAACGTTATTTGTGCTGACAGTGTGTGGCGCGCCACTCAAGTCGCCGAGTCCCGCGCCTTGTTTCCAATAAGCGAAGTGATAACCAGAATACGGTGTTGCGGTGAGCGTGATAAGCGTGCCGCCGTTGTAACTCCCACCCGAAAGCCCGGCGGTGTTGCTGATGACAATAGTTCCGGTTGAAGCGGGCGAGATGACCCCATTGATATACATCGTGTAATTGGGATAGGAAAAGTTTGCGACCAGATTGCGGTTGGAAACAGCGGTGATTTGGAATACGCCGCCGTTATACGGCAGATTCACGACCTCACCGTTCTCCGTCCAGCCCACAAACGAGACGCCATCGGCGGCGGTCACATCAATGTCCACGACTTCGCCCGCGTTGAACGTGCCCGCACCGCCGACCGTGCCATACACGCTGGGATTGGGGACGGCGCTGATGACGTAAGGCCCAGTGTTCGGCCCGGAGAAATTTGCGGTCAAAGTTTTATTACCGTCCGCAGCGAACGTGTAATTCGTGCTCGCACTGACGATGACACCCGCTTCCGTCCAGTTCAAAAACGTGCTGCCACTCGTCGCTGTGGCGGTCACAGTCACGTTGGTGCCGGGCGCATATGTTCCCGCGCCCGTCACCGTGCCGCCGGCGGCGGGCGATTTGGCCACCGCAATCGCGATTGGCACCGTGGCCGCATTCAGCAAGGTGAAGGCGACATCGCCCGCCGTGTTGACGTAGCGATAATTACCCGTGACCGCCGGCACCTGCGCGAAGTGCAAACCATTGCCACCCGTGCCGGTGCTCCACAGCCAGTTTGGCATTTCATTTTGTGTGGCGAAGACCTGCAGCCAGTAGGTCTGTCCGCCGGTGAGAACGAATCCCGCCGGCAGCGTGAAACGATAATCATAAACTCCCGGCGTGCCGGTGGGTGTTTCACTGGCGCTACCGCCGGTGTTCCAAATCGTGCCGCCCGGAAGCGCGACGGTGTTGATGCTGATCTGAAAATCTACCGGCACTGAACCCGTCCGCGTGCCGCGCCACTGGATTTCGCGCAACGCTACATTCGTCGTCACGCTGAAGGAGTCCCAGACAAATTCATCGAAGCCGCTACCATTTACGCCGTATTGCGCAGAGAGATAACCGGAACTTCCTATGCTGGGTAGTTGGGAATAAATCACCGCGCCACGCATTGCACAAATGAATGAAAGCAGAAGGAGGGTGAATAGGTTTTTTCGCATGACCTCGTCAGTGTGGCGACTGGTTGGTAAAAAACCCGCGCGCTGAAAATTAAAAATTTCTTACGCAGTCCAACCCGCACCGGGATTGAAAACCTCAAAAGAGTTTGCTAATCTGCCCGCCTATGGGACGCCAATGGCTGCATGCTAAACGATTGGTCGCCGGCCTCAAAAAAGGTCGGACGACTGGAAAACTGGTTCGCGAAATTTCCGTGGCCGCCAAAATGGGCGGGGCGGATCTTTCCTCCAACGCCCGGCTTTTCACCGCCGTGGAAAAAGCGAAGAAAGACAGTGTCACCAAAGATGCCATCCAGCGCGCCATCAACAAAGGCGCAGGCATCGGCGACGAAAAACTCATCATGGAACACGTCGTGTATGAAGGTTACGCGCCGCACAAAGTCCCGCTCATCGTCGAGGTTTACACCGACAACGTGAACCGCACCGCACCGGAAATCCGCGTGCTTTTCAAGAAGGGCCAGCTCGGCACCGGCGGCAGCAATAAATTTTTGTTCGACCACGTCGGCCTCGTCGAGGCGCACCATCCGGATGCGAACACCGACCGCGAAGGCGCGGCGATTGAAGCTGGCGCGAATGAGGTCGAAACGCTCACGCACCAGCAGAACGACGATGTGCCCGAAGGCGCGGCGGGCGCAAAGTTCATCTGCGAACGCACCGAAGTGGCGACGGTTTCCAAATGGCTTTCCGCGAATGGCTGGACGGTGGTGACGAGCGAAATCGGCTACGTCCCGAAACAATTCCCCGAACTCACCGAAGCGCATCAGGAGGAAGTCGGCGACTTTCTCCACACGCTCGACGAACACGACGACGTGCATCGCGTCTGGGCAGCGGTGAAATAATTTTGCCGGCAAAAAAACGCCGCGCTGAAAATTCAGCGCGGCGTTTTGTTTTTCAAAACTTTATTTCACCCGGAGTTGGTTGGTGGACAGAACGAGCGGCATCGGCCAGCGCGAATCTTCAAGCTGCACCATCACCGAAAATCCGCCGCCGTTGATGCGGGTGATTTTTCCAGGCAGCCAGCCGCCCGCCCAGTTCGCCTCCACTTTTCCGCCGACGGCGAATGGTCCGGTTTGTGTCGGTTCTCCCGGTCTGGATGTTTCCCGAGCCGCTGGCGGTGGAGCATATGGATGCGGCTGCTTCACCTGCCGATGACTCATCCACCCACCCAGTGCCCCCAAGGCCAGCACCCCGACGAACAGGCCGACTATCACGCCAAAAATGGAAAGCCCGATGACCGCGGGCTTGGTCTTGAACCACGGCGTGGGAGGGGCAAAATCCGTTTCACCTTCTGCTGCCGTAGAATTCATTTCCCACATCCGATACAACCCCGGTTTGGCCACGGGAATGTGCGCGAGCCAGCCGTCGAGCGCCTGCCATTGCGGTTCGGAAATCGAGCTGAGCACGCGCGCGATTTCTTCCGGGTCCTGCACCACGCAGTTAATGACTTCCGGTGAAAAATTCTGCCACGCCGGTGCGGTCACATTGCCGTGGTAATGCGCCGCCGCCGCCACGCGCATCCCGTCGTAGGCCGGTTCCGCCGTCAGGCGGTTCAACGGCTGTTTCAAAATCTTGATTGCCGGGCGCTCGCTGCGACCACCGGCCTTCAAATCTGTGAACACCGCCACGAGATTGTCCTGCGCCGACAGCACCACGCCCGCACAGACATCGCCCGAGAAAAATTTCTGTTTCGCCTCCCGCACCGCGTTGAAAGCGACGATGCCAGCGGTCAGCAGCAGCACCAGTCCGGGCACGACCTTGAAAAATAAAATCACCACCCCTGCGAGCGCCACCACGGACGACACTGCGATCACCGCCGGATTGGCCGCGAGCCAGGCGCCGGTGGCGAGCTTCAGCAGAGCCGGGTTGCTCGCAAATGTATTCTGCGCACCACGCAACGACGGGGCGCCGGGGGGAATGGAAGGGGGCATATTTATATTTCGGTTCGCACCAGAAAATGCCCGAACCAGCCGTTGCGTCACGAAAAAAACGCCGCGTTGGAAATTTCCAACGCGGCGTTTTGCTTTTCAGAATCAAAATTATTTCGCGCCCTGATCAATCCACGCGCGCACCAGGCCGACCTGCTCGGCGGTCAGCGGCTTGGCCGGCGGGGTGGCATTGCGCGGGCGTTGTCCCGGCGCGTTCGTGCCTTCCGGACCGCCCGGCGGACGTTCACCTTCGCCACCGGCCATGCGCGGCGGGCCATCGGGATGTTCGCCCATTGCGGGCGCATTGGTTCCGGGCGGACGACCCATTTCACCTCGCTGTCCACCACGCGGGGCGCGCGGTTTCGGCGGCATCGCGCTGCGGGGATCAAGTTGCGAAACGGATTTGACGAGCAAGCTGCCGGCGCTGTTGCCCGCCTTCAAAACCGGGCCGTCTTCCGTTCCATCCATTACGCCTTCCAGCGAGTCGAGCCGCAAGCCGGCTTTGGGGCGTTGCGCGCCGTGGCAACGCACGCAGGACTCCTTCATGATGGGCAGGATGTCCTTGGCAAACGTGATACCGGCATTGGTGGATGCGGGCGGCAGCTTGCTCCAATCCACCGGCGCACGTTTCGGCGGCGGGGTGTTTCCCGGCGGCTGCTCATTGGCATCTCCCGGCGCGGCCAGTGCAGAAAAACCAGCGGCCAATCCGGCGAGTAAAATTACAGACAAGGTTTTCATAGTTGGAATGATGTTTCAGTTGAAACGCGGAAAGCATGGCGGAATGTCCGTCAGCGTCACGCAAAAAATCTGTTCGCCGCGATTACCTCGTCAGGCCTGCCGCCGCGACCGCACAAATTGGTAGATATAAAACCCGCCGATCAACAGCAGTCCGGCAAAGAAAAACACCCGGGCAATCGCGCGCGTGCCGTCGTCGAAAAAGAATTCGCCGATCATCCACGTCACATTCGCGCACAGCCAGCAGCACACGGCGAGATTATAGACCAACTCCTCGGCGTCCTGCCGCCGTTCCCAGGCAATCTTGGCGGCGAGGAAGATGGTGGGCAGCGCCACCATCATGCCCACCTTGACCCAGTCTTGGCACCAAGCGCAGTCTTTCAATAACCACAGGCTGACGTGCAGGTTTTCCAGTTTCTTGATATCTTTCATTGGTGGCGCTGATTTAGGGCGCAATGAAAAAACTTGCAAGGAATTATTTTGCGGCGGGCAAAAAATTTACGCGCCGGGGCGTTTCAAGGTCGGCAACTCGATTAGCTTCACCTCGCGGTTGAGGGCATGATCGGCGGGCAGATTTTCGCCTGACCAAATTTTTTGCGCCGTCCACTTCGCGGCGGGCGCGCTCCAAAATTCATCGGTCGGCGGCAAACCGAGCGG
>JBEEMY010000208.1:0-4827 GCA_041192415.1 Verrucomicrobiota bacterium
ATTCCGCTTTGCACCGTGCCGAAAGGGCCGGGGCCGAACTCTGGCAACGACTACACCGGCATCTCGTCGTTTGGCCTCGATGCGGCGGGGGAAATTTACATCTGCG
Organism: Verrucomicrobiota bacterium; assembly: GCA_041192415.1. Classification (GTDB taxonomy): domain Bacteria; phylum Verrucomicrobiota; class Verrucomicrobiia; order Limisphaerales; family UBA11358; genus UBA11358. Next base: position 107 of record JBEEMY010000208.1, read on the forward strand.
TGATGAGCAGCACGGGCAGCCAGATTTACACCATCTCACGCACCGGCCCGACGAACACACTGAATCCGCCCACGCTCTTTTCGCAGCTTGGGGCGTTCACGAATCTGGCCACGCTTGCCCCCGCGCCGTGGCTGGTGCCTTACGATGTGAATTCGCCGTTGTGGTCCGACGCCGCTTACAAGCAACGCTGGATGGCTTTGCCGACAAACACCGTGATAAATTTTTCTGCGACGGGTGAATGGACTTTTCCTGCGGGCACGGCGTTCTTCAAAAACTTTGAAATTTCAACCAACGATACCGATCCAGCGCAGCGCCGCCGGCTGGAAACGCGGTTGCTCGTTTGCGATACGAACGGTTACGTCTATGGCGCGAGCTATAAATGGCGCGCGGATTTGTCGGATGCCGATTTGGTCACGTCCGGCACAAACGTGAATTATACCATCACCACCGCGACTGGCGTGCGCACGCAGCAGTGGTATTTCCCCGGACGATTTGACTGCCTGCGTTGCCACAGCCAGGCAGCGGGTGGGGTGCTCGGTGCCAAGACGCGCCAGCTCAATGGCTCGTTCCAGTATCCGAACGGCGTGACGGACAACCAGCTTCGGGCGATGAACCATGTCGGCTATTTCACGCCGGCATTGGTGGAATCGGCCATCACGAATTACACCAAGCTCGTCTCGGTGAGCGATACGAACGCGACGCTGGAACTGCGCTCCCGTTCCTACTTCGATGCAAACTGCGCGCACTGCCATCGCCCCGGTGGCGTGAACGCGCTCTTCGACATGAGATTCGATACGCCGCTGGCGAACCAAGGTTTAATCAACGGTTACGCCATCAACACGCTCGGCATCAGCGGCGCAAAAATCATCAAGCCGGGCGACACTAATCGGTCGGTGCTCTTCCAACGTGATTCCACCGTGGGCGTAAACCAGATGCCGCCCATCGCCAAAAATGTCGTGGACACAAATGCGATGGCGGTGATCGCGGCGTGGATTAGTGCGTTGCCGCTGACGACCACCGCATTGCCTGCGCCATGGGTGGATGCAGACATCGGATACACTTTGCCGGGAACTGCGAGTTGGTCCGGCGGCACGTTTGTAGTGATGGCTTCCGGTGCAGATTTTTGGGACGTGGCCGACACGGGCAATTTTATTTATCAGCCCATTTCCGGCAACGGCCAGATTACCGCTCGCGTCACCGCCGTGCAAAACACGGATCAATGGGCCAAAGCTGGCGTGATGTTCCGCGAATCGCTCGACACCGGCGCGCGGCACGTCTTCATGATGCTCACTCCCGGCAACGGCATCGCGTTGCAATGGCGCACGAACACGAGCGATGTGAGTTATTACTTACCCGGCGTGGCCGCCAGCGCCGCCTATTGGGTTCGGCTGGAGCGATCAAATAATTCGTTCAAAGGCTACTCATCACCCGACGGCACGAATTGGACACTCACCGGCACAGTCACGAATCCGATGAACACCAACGCCATCTTTGGTCTTGCGGTCACGGCGCACAACGCCGCGCTCTACAACCAGTCCACGTTTGACAACGTGAGCTTGGTTTTCTCCAACGGCCAGCCGTTCTATGTGGATGCCTCTGCCACGGCGGGCGCCACCACGGTGCTGCAACAGACCGTGCAATTCACCGCGCAAGGAACCGCCGGGCAGGTGGGCAAAGCGGTGGACACAACCGATAATCGCACCGGGATAATTTCTGCGCAGGGCGAAAATACGGCCTCCGGCGAGGTCGCCACGAACGCATTCGATAATTTGAGCGCGACCAAATGGCTGGACTTCGCCACGAACAATCCCACCACGCGCGCAAGCTGGATTCAATACCGCTACGCGAATGGCCTGTCGTGCATCGTCACCCAATACACCGCGACCGCCGCCAATGATGCCCCGGAGCGCGACCCAAAAAACTGGCGCTTCCAAGGTTCGACCAACGCCGGTTCAAATTGGATCACGCTCAACACCCGCACCAACCAGACCTTCACCAACCGGCTGGATCGGCGCGTGTTCAACTTCACCAACCTCACGGCCTACAACGCCTACCGTTTCCAGATAGACAGCGTGTTCAACACCAACACCGCCGTGGCGGTTCAACTCGCGGAATTGGAATTCATCGGCCCATCGGTATCCACCTACGCGTGGAACTTTGGTGATGGCAGTAGTTCCACCGCACAAAATCCGGCGCACAGTTACACCACCAACGGCACTTACACCGTGAGCGTGGTCGCGTCGGACGGCGTGTCGTTGGCCACGAATACTTTCACCGTGGACATCGCCTTGCTCACGCCCGTCACCGCGCAATGGCTCGCCAGCAGCGCGGCGGTGGCGCAAAAAAAATTCCACATGAGCTTGTCTGGTTCCGACGGTGCGAACTACATCGTGGAAGCCTCCACCAATTTGAAGAGCTGGATTCCCGTCATCACCAACACGCCCACCGGCGGCCTGTTGATCTTCACCGACAACGCCTCGACGAATATGTTGTATCGGTTCTACCGCATCCGCTCGCCGTGAGCGTGGCGGCGAATGTCCGCTAGGTTGGACAACTTCCGTGGAAAATTTTATGAGCGAAAATATCAACTGGCCTCCGGGCGAATTCACCATTCAAGCCGCCGTGGCTTGCAACCCGAAACTGCCGCCGGCAGAAGTCCGCAAAAAACTTTCCGCCGCGATGGCGGCCAAGAAAATTGTCCAGACCAAGAAGGGCAATGGCAAAGTCCAAGGTGCGTTTCAAGTGGCCAAGACCCTCGCTGGAAACTAACCTTGCGCTAATGGCCAAACCCAATTTCATTGAACTGCCCGGCTGCGACGCCATTCCCATCATCTTCGAGGATCGCTCGGTCATCGCGATTGACAAGCCGCGCGGCTGGATGCTCGTGCCGGATTCGTGGCGCAAGACGAACTGGAATTTGCAGACGGCGATTGATTCCTCCATCCGCGCCGATGATTTCTGGGCACGCTCGCGCAACCTGCGTTATCTCCGCCACGTTCACCGGCTCGATGCGGACACCAGCGGCGTGATGCTCTTTGCAAAAAGTGAAGGGGCGATGCGTGCGATGGGCGAGATGTTTGAATCGCGCCGGATGGAAAAAACCTACCTCGCGGTCGTCGAAGGCGTGCCGAAGGAAATTGAATGGAAGTGCGAACTGCCCATCGGCCCTGACCCGTTGAAGTTCGGGAAAATGCGCGTGGACAATACGGAGGAAGGCAAGGAATCCGAAACGCATTTTCGCGTGCTGCTGACCAGCGGGCGCTTCACGCTCATCGAGGCCAGTCCACTGACGGGCCGCACGCATCAGATTCGCCTGCATCTCGCCGAGTCCGGCTGCCCCATCATGTGCGACGAACTTTATGGTCGCGTGGAAAAAGGATTCCGCCTCGGTCTGCGCGCGGTGCGGTTGGCTTATCAGGACACCTTTACGCGCCGGCCCGTGAGCATCATTGCACCTTCGGAAAGTTTTCTGCGGGAGTTCAACCTCAAACTCACGCCAGAACTGCTCGCGTCAAAATGGATCCGGCAGCCGTTCGTGAAAAAAGAAAACGGGCAGGGCGGAAAACCGCCGCTGCCCGTGAAGAAAGTCTGACCCGTTCAGTTCGCATAATGCACTGCGCAGCCGTAGGGCTTCGTTTTGGAATCCGTCACTGGTTTGCCCGCGATGAGTTCTTCCACGGCGTTGCGGACATAATTCTTCGCCTTGCGCGGGTCGCCGAATGGCTTGGCGTTATTGTCCATCGCCCCGTCGTAGGCAAGCGTGCCGTCGGCGGCGATGACGAAGGTGTGCGGCGTGGTCTTCATTTCATAAAGGTGGCCAATGGTTCCTTCGGCGTCATCAATCCACGCGGTCGCGGCGATCTTTTTTTCCGCCCATTCTTTCTGCGCTTCCGCCGCTGTGCGATGGCTGGAGTTTTTTGTGCTGACGGAATTCACCAGCAGCCAGACGACCCCTTTGCCGGTGAGTTCTTTTTGTAATTCCTGCGCCGCGCCGCTGCCGTAATGGTTGGCACAGAACGGGCAGTCGCTGTTGTAGGATTCTAGCACGACAATTTTCCCTTTGTAGTCCGCGAGCTTGATGGTCTTGCCGGTGATGTCTGTGCCGGTGAAATCCGGCGCGGGCTTGCCGATGTCGGCGGCGAAAGTTGCGGCGGTGAAGCCGATCAGGGCAATGAGTGCGAGCAGATGTTTCATGGTTTTAGTTTTGGTTGAGGGGGTGAGCTTAACGGGAAACTTCGTCGCCGGCAAACGTCAGCTTGGTGGTTTTGACATTGAGCAGCGGGCCAAGTTCAAAAACATTCGTGTAGCCGTAGGTGTGCAAGTTGACGAAGGAGGAAATGTTCAGCGAAGCACCGGGCGCTTTCGAGGCGAGCGAAATCGGACTGCCGAGAAAGTTATTGTTGCAGTAAATCAAGACCTTCGTCTGCTTCGTGGGAATGACGGCGGCCAAGGTGTCGGCGGTGAAATCCGGCAAGCTCAAGTTCACTGCGCCTTGCAGATGGCGCAGTTTGAAATTCGCCGCGCTGCGCGCATCCAGCAGCACCACGCCGGGTTCGGCCATCGCCTGCAAAAACTTTCCCTCGGTTAGCCGGTGGGTTTCGCGGATGGCGCTGACTTGTTTTGCCGTCGCCAGAAAATCCGGGTAGCTGATTAGCCGGTTGGTAATGGTGGTCTGCGCTTCGCTGGCCGAGGCGAGGCCAAGCAGCAGGGCGGCGATGGTG
>JBEEMY010000209.1:0-4826 GCA_041192415.1 Verrucomicrobiota bacterium
CCAGAATTTTCCCGCGCCATCCGCCGCCACGCCGCGTGGATTTGTTTTGCCGGTCGCCGTGCCATACCATTTCTGCCCGCGATAAACCGTGTTCACATTCGTGAACGCATCCACCGTCGCCACCGCGCGGTCATAGCTCAAGTTCGACGGCGCCGTCTGTCCGCCCGTCACAATCGAACAGATGTCGCCCGCGTAACCCGCAAACGCCAGAACGCTGCGGTCGTCGGACAGCGTCATGTAACCTTCCGTGCCCGCGTTGCCGTTCACGAGCATCGCGCTGTAACCGTTCGTCGGCACCCCCACGAGGACGGAGGCGTTGGTCTGGTTCGGCGTGTTCGGATCAAACTGCCCGATGAAAATCTGGTTCTGTCGGCTGCCCCAGATGTCCGAAGGATGATAACCAATAATGCCGGTGACAGCACCGACGGGATTACAACGGCCCGGCCCGCCGTCGCCTTCTTGAAAGACGGCAAGCTGGCCGGGTTGAAAAACTGCGGGCGTCTGCGCGTTCGCCGCGAATGACAGCAGGGCGCAAATGCCGGTGGTGAGGAGGATACGTTTCATGTGGTTGGATTTGGTATGGTTAAAAATTCTTGCTTCGACGCGTTGAATTATCTCCATCCGCATGACAACCCAATGTCGTTCGCGTGACGATTGGGTGAACTCACGAAATCGCGACCGAAAAATTTCCCGCGAAGTTTTTTGTCACAAACTCGTCACCCAATCCGCACGCGATTGCCACACGCCGCCCCAATACTTCGCCCGTCTCGCAGATAAACTTTTTCCATCCAACCAAAATGAAAACACAAAACCATCCCGCCCGCTGCGGCTTCACACTGATTGAACTTCTGGTCGTCATTGCCATCATCGCCATCCTCGCAGCGATGCTCCTGCCCGCGCTCGCCAAGGCTAAAGCCAAGGCGCAGTCCATCAGCAGCCTCAACAGCATCCGGCAATGGGGACTGGCGCAGACGTTGTATGTGGACGACTTCAACCAGATCTTGCCCATGACGAAGATTCCCACCGGCACGCCCGGATTCACCAGCGGCGAAGACACGCCCAACTGGCTTGATCTCACCAGCGTAGAATTTTTGAACCGGCAAAACGGAACCAGCTATGGCCGCGATGCGTGGTTCAACGCCCTGCCCACCTACATCCACGCCGAGCCGCTCTACATGACTGCTGTGAACTCCACGCAAAAAGTTTACAACAGCGGAAAAAATATTTTCTGGTGTCCCACCGCCGTCTCGCAGGGCGTTGAGTCCGCGCTCATCAGCGGCGACCGCGCCATGTTTTCCTACGGCATCAATTCCAAACGCGTTGACCCGGACGCGCCGGACAAGCGCCCGCTCAAGCTCACCAGCATCACCCGGCCATCGAGCACCGTGGCTTTTTCCGAAAACCGGATGCGCTCGGATGACCAGCCTTACTTCGGAGACCCAGCCAAAGCCCAGACGCTCGGCAGCCCGCAGTGCTACACCACGCGATTCTCTGGCCGGCATAATAAAATGGGCAACCTCGCCTTTGACGACGGCCACGCCAGCGCTTTCAAATATGATTACGTCGTCCTCCCGCAAAACAGCAACGGCAAGCTCGCCGCCGATCCCGGTCGCCCCGACATCTTCTGGACTTTCGACGGCCACACCGTGCAATAAATTTTATTTTCCAACTCCATGAAAAACTTTCTCCGTCCCCTGCTCTGCCTCGCCAGCGCCAGCGCCCTGTTTGCCAGCGTTGCAGTCGCCAAGGAAAGCGAACTCAACTACCTCAAGCCCGGTTCGCCCAGCGCCTCTGAAATTCTTGCGCCGCCGCCGTTACTGGATTCCGTGGAGCAAGCCGCCGAGATGGAAACTGTCCGCGCCGTCTATCACGCCGCGAACGACGCCAACAAACAGGCCGCCTACGCCGAGAAGAAATTTTCCGTATTTAATTTCACCGAAGCCGTCGGCGCGTTCTTTCAATCCAACAACCTGCCGAAAACCGCTGCGTTCTTTGAAAAAGTCCAGCTCGATGCCGAGACGGTGACCGACCTCGGCAAAGATTTTTTTAAACGCCCGCGCCCCTACACCACCGACACGAATCTGGTGAACGGCAAGCTGGAAAAAAGTTTTGCCTACCCCAGCGGCCATTCCACCGAAAGCATGACGCTCGCGCTCGTCCTCGCGGATTTGCTGCCGGACAAGCACGAGGCCATCCTCGCCCACGGCCGCACGATGGGCTGGCATCGCGTGCAGATTGCGCGGCATTATCCGGCGGATATTTTTGCCGGACGCACCCTCGCCCAAGCCGTCGCCAGACAATTCAAGCAGAGCGAAGCCTTCAAAAAAGATTTCGCCGAAGTGAAGGCGGAGATTGAAGCCGCGCAATCAGCGGCGAAGAATTGAAGAAGGTCAGGCTTTTTCTCCGCTCGCGAGAATGGTCTGAAAATGCGGCGGCTGTTCTTCGGCGGCCACAATGCTGATCTCAATTTTTTTCAAACCCGCCGCTTCCAGCCAGCGGTGCAAATCGCTTTCCGCAAAACCCAGCCAGCGGTCGCCGTAAAGTTCTTTGGCCTTCTCGAATTTGTGCGCGAGTAAATCGAGAATCAAAATCTGGCCGCCGGGCTTGAGCAATTTCGCCGCGCTCGTCAGTGCCGCTGCCGGATTCTCCGCGTGATGCAACGCTTGGCTCAAAATCACGAGGTCCACGCTGTTCGCTTCGATGGGCGGGTTTTGCAAATCGCCCTGACGAAATTCCAGATTCTTGAGGTGGTTCTTCTTCGCTTTCGCCGCGTCGAATGCGACGATTTTTTCCGAGTTGTCCACGGCGATGACTTTTTTGCAGCGGCGCGCGAGCAACTCGCTCAACAAACCTTCGCCCGCACCCAAATCGGCGACGGTGATGGCGGGCAGCATCCGCAGCAGCAAATGCCCGAACGCCTGCCACGAGCGACCCGGCCCATACACGCGGTCAAAGCGCCCGGCGACTTGATTGAAGAAAACCTGCGCCTGTTCTTTGCGACGTGCGAGCACGCGCTTCAAATTAATTTCATCATGCGAATGTTCCGGCAGTTCCTTCGCGCCGCGAATGGCGAGTTGGATGAATTCGCTCGCGACGGAATCGGCCAGCGGGTTGAGTTTGTAAAACGTCCGCTTACCCTCGCGCCGCGCGGAAACCATCTGGCAATCCGCCAACAAACCGAGGTGCGTGGAGATGCGCGACTGGCCGAGCCGCGTGACTTCCTGGAGTTCGTTGACCGAAAGTTCGTCCTGCTCCAAGAGCGCGACGATGCGGATGCGTGTTGGGTCGGAGAGGGCGCGAAGGGATTTTAGGGTGGAGGACATATTATTTTGACGCGCCCAACATTTTCCAAAAAACCGTTTGACGCGCTTGGTTTCAGATATATCATCCTATCCTGATACGTCAATATGTTGTTGGCGTGACCACCAAAAAAATTATGAGCAACCGTTACATCTTCTCTTCCGAATCCGTTGGCGAAGGCCATCCGGACAAAGTCGCTGACACCATTTCTGACGCCGTTCTCGACGCCTGCCTCGCGCAGGACAAGATGAGCCGCGTCGCCTGCGAAACCTATGTGAAGTCGAACATCGCCATCATTGGCGGCGAAATTACGACGAAGGCCAAACTCGACTTTGTGAAGATCGCCCGCGACGCCATCCGCGAAATCGGCTACGTCAACGACGACGACGTGTTTCACGCGGACAAAGTTTTCGTCAACGTCATCGTGACGCAGCAGTCGCCGGACATCGCGCAAGGCGTGGATGCCAAGAAGGCCAAAGGTAAGAAAACCGCCAAGCAGGGCGCGGGCGACCAGGGCTTGATGTTCGGTTACGCGTGCAACGAAACCCGCGAACTCATGCCCGCCCCGATCATGTTCGCACATCGTCTCGGTCGCGAACTTACACGCATTCGCAAGGCTGGTGGCGCGGCGTGGTTGCGCCCGGACGCGAAGTCGCAGGTCTCCGTCGTCTATGAAAACGACAAGCCGGTCGCGATCTCCAACGTCGTCATTTCCACCCAGCACGCGGACAAAATCAATGGCCGCGAAGTCACCCACGCGGAGATTGAAAAATTCTGCATCGAGAACGTCATCAAGAAGGTTCTCCCGAAGAATTTGCTCACGCCGAAAACGGAATTTCTCATCAACCCCACTGGCCGTTTCGTCGTCGGTGGACCGCAGGGCGACACCGGTTTGACCGGCCGCAAGATCATCGTGGACACTTACGGCGGCATGGGCCGTCACGGTGGTGGCGCGTTCTCCGGAAAAGACCCGACGAAGGTGGATCGCAGCGCCGCTTACATGGGTCGCTGGGTCGCGAAGAACATTGTTGCGGCGGGTTTGGCCACGCGTTGCGAACTGCAATTCGCCTACGCCATCGGCCATCCTGACCCGGTCAGTGTTCACGTCGAAACGTTCGGCACGAACACCGTTTCCAACGACAAGATTGTGCGCGCGGTCAACCGCGTGTTCAGCTTCCAGCCGTCGGACATCATTGATCAACTCAACCTGCGCCGCCCGATTTACAGCAAGACGACCAACTACGGCCACTTCGGCAAGAACGACAAAGACCTCACTTGGGAAGCGACGGACAAAGTCGCCGCGCTGAAAAAAGCTCTCTAAAATAAATTCCCGAAGGGTTGGGGCGCACTGCTCCAACCCTTCAACTTTTCAAAATTAAAAATATGTCCAAAGCTAAAAAATCTACCGCCGTGCTGGCTGAAGTCAGCGCGACCTTCGCCCAATACGCCGCGCAGACTCCCGCCGGCAAAGACTACATCGTCCGCGATTTCTCGCTCGCCGAATGGGGTCGCAAGGAACTCAACGT
>JBEEMY010000210.1:0-4820 GCA_041192415.1 Verrucomicrobiota bacterium
GCCGGACGCGACATCGGCTTCGAGCAAGCCCTCACGGACTGGATTATCAAGCATCGCTCCACTTGGCGCAAAACCCGGCAGTCACAATCGAATTAACCCATCACCAACCGTTCCTTTAACGCGGCCCTGCGAGGCGGCGAAGGAAAAATGAAAACCAAACGAAGAACGCGAATCAGCTCCGCCCGGCGGAGTGGTTTGCGATTTTTTTATGCCTGAATCCACCGTCATCCTTGATGCCACCGCCATTCAGCGCGCGCTCACGCGCATCGCCCACGAAATCGCCGAACGCAACGAGCCGAGCGCGGAAGTCGTGCTGGTCGGAATTCCTACCGGCGGCGTGCCGTTGGCACAACGGCTCGGGAAAATTCTCGCCGAAATCTGGCAGCATCCCGTCCCCGCCGGCAGCCTCGATGTCTCAATGCACCGCGACGATCTGGATCAACGCACTGCACCGAACATTCACCCCACCGAGATGCCTTTCGATGTGACCGGCAAAACCGTGGTTCTGGTAGATGATGTCCTTTTCAGCGGCCGCACCACCCGTGCGGCGCTGGATGCGCTGAATGACTTTGGTCGGCCAAAGAAAATCCAGCTTGCAGTGCTGGTGGATCGCGGCCATCGCGAACTGCCCATCAAGGCGGACTTCGTCGGCAAGAACGTGCCGACCGCGCATGACGAAAAAATTTCCCTACTGCTCACCGAAAGCGGCGCGGCGAAGGACGAAGTGGTTTTAAAGAAAAAATGATTAAACCGCAAAGAGCGCAAAGAACGCAGAGACAAAAAACAATTTCGATTCTTTGCGTTCTCTGCGGTTAAATAAAAATATGTCCTGGACCAAAAAACATCTGCTCGACATCGAGTCGCTCACGGCGGAAGAAATCATCACCGTCCTCGACACCGCACGCGGCTTCAAGGCCGTCGGCGAACGCGCTATCAAGAAAGTCCCTGCCCTGCGCGGCAAGACCGTCGTGAATTTATTTGTCGAGCCGTCCACGCGCACGCGCATCAGCTTTGAGCTAGCGGCGCAGCGGTTGTCTGCCGACATCGTGAATTTTTCCGCCGACGCCTCGTCGTTCAAAAAAGGCGAGACACTCAAGGACACCGCGCGGAACTTGGAAGCACTCAATGCCGACTTCATCATCATCCGCCACAGCGCGAGCGGCGCGCCGCATTTTCTTTCACGCGTCGTGAACGCCCACGTCATCAACGCCGGCGATGGCGCGCACGAACATCCCACGCAGGCGTTGCTCGATATGTTCACCATCCGCGAGAAAAAAGGGAAGATTGCCGGGCTGAACGTGACCATTCTCGGCGACATCCTTTACAGCCGCGTCGCGCGCTCGGACATCTGGGCGCTCACGAAACTCGGCGCGAAGGTGACACTCTGCGGCCCCTCCACGCTCGTGCCAAAGACATTTGAAAAGATGGGCTGCCGCGTGACGCACGATGTGGACGAAGCCATCCGCGACGCCGACGTCATCAACCTGCTCCGCATCCAGCACGAACGTCAGCGCGCGACGATGTTCCCCAGCATCGGCGAATACACGCAACTCTTCGGCCTCAACAAAGCGCGGTTTGCGAAGACCAAATCCGACGCGCTCATCATGCACCCTGGCCCGATCAACCGTGGCGTGGAGATTGACAGCGAGATCGCCGACTGCGGACGCTCGGTGATTTTGGAACAAGTGACGAACGGCCTTGCCGTCCGCATGGCGGTTTTGTTTTTGGTGAATGGCGGGAAAGCGATTGAAGAACCGGTTAAATAGAAAATGGAAGCTTTGAAAAATTGTCCGTTTGATCCGGCGATTGAATCAAATCGTCTCGTGTTTAATTACATCAAGAACCTCTCTGCCCATCCAGACTTGGCTCAAATATTAATAGCGGCCGTCAAGTATCCCGGCGATGTTCAAATTTACTCGCCTGACTTCTCGAGTTGTCGCTATGTGGCCGTTTCCACCCAAGGAATAATTTTTGGTTTTGCCATTGGAACGAACACGATTGCTTTCAGACTAAATGAGCGAATGAAAGCAGTTGCCATTAAAACTGGTGAAAAACCTTACCCAGAATGTGGTGCCGATTGGGTGGAATTTTCATCTGGTGGTCGCGGCGAATGGCCAGCGACTGATTGGGATTTTTGGGCGCTGAGAGCCTATCTCAATGTTCGCGAATCGGTCGGGTTGGCTTGAACCCAGTCTGCGAGTCAAATCCCAATCGGATGCCACGCGGTCTTGAATTCCACCGTGTCGAGAATCCAATACGGGTCTTCCACCTTCGCGCTGAACCAGTCCGTCGCGGCATGATTTGCGTAGCGCTTGAGATTCGTCGCAACACCGGCTTGCAGCTTCGCACTCAACTCGGCGTCCCCTGCCCCGTCCACAACCGCGTTCACGTCCATGTGCGTGGCGATGTGCGGGACGAGTTCGGCGCGCTTGCCGGTGAGGATGTTCACCACGCCGCCGGGCAGATCACTCGTCGCCAGAATTTCGGCAAACGTCGCGGCGGGCAGCGGAAATTTTTCAGACGCGACGACAATCGCCGTGTTGCCGCTCAAAATCACCGGCGCGACCAGCGACACGAGCGCGAGCAACGATGGCTCATCCGGCGCGAGCACCACGACCACGCCCTGCGGCTCCGGCGTGGTGAAATTGAAATGCGACGACGCCACGGGATTCACGCTGCTGAACACTTGCGAATACTTGTCCGTCCAGCCCGCGAAATGCACGAGCCGGTCAATCGCCAGCGTCACCTCGCGCTTCGCCTTCGCCGCGCTGACATCCGTTGAACGCGCGATTTCCGCGACGAGTTCGCCCGCCCGGTTCTGCAACATCTCGGCGGCGCGATAAAGAATCTGCCCGCGATTGTAAGCACTGGCCTTGCCCCAGCCGCCAACCGCTGCCCGCGCCGCGACGACGGCATCGCGGAAATCCTTTCGCGAGGCGTGGGCGAAATTATCGAGATGCTCGCCCTTGGCGGATTTTGCGGGCAGGTAGCGTCCGCTCTCGCTGCGCGGAAATTTTCCGCCGAGGTAGAGCTTGTAGGTTTTTTTGACGTCGAGGCGTGTGCTCATAGAAATTATTTTTTAGACGGCAGGAAAAAAGTGAGAACAAGCCCGACCGCGCAGCAAACCGCGCCGCCGAGATAGTATTGCGTAGCTTGGCCGCTGGTGGCTCCGGTGATCCGGCTGGCAACGTTCTGAAGTTGTCCGCCAACCGACTGCGAAATGTCATGTCCGCGCACTAGCAGAAAAACGCCGACGACCAGCAGGATGATTCCGATGACTTTATTCATGGCTGTTCCTTATTGCCGTCCAATCTGGGCGAAAATTTTCAAAATGGCAACGCTTGTTGTCAGTTGAACGGGAGCGCCATTCACTCTTTCACCCACACCGCTGATTTGCCGCCACGATTCTGGCGGGCGTAATTCGGAATCGCCAGCAGCGGGCTGCCGTCGCTCCACTTGCCCGTGATGACCAGCACGCCGCCGAGCAGGTCGCCGCGCCATTCGGTCTTCAACGATTTCAAATCGGGCGACAAATCAATCTTGGGCTGGTCGGCGGTTTCCACCGTGTAAATCAGCGGGCCGTAACGGAACGTCACGAGGCCACGGTCGGCTTTGATGTGCTCGTCCGCCTTCACGACTTGGATTTCCATCGGCAATTCAAAATCAATCTTGTCGCCAGCCGACCATTCGCGCGTGATGACCGCATAGCCGTTTTCAATCTTCGCGGAAAATTTCTTTCCGTTCACCGCGAGCGATTTCAGCCCGCTGACGCGCGGAGAAGGCGTGTAAAGCTCGCTCGTCGTCCGGTCCGGCACGCGCACGAACACGGTGAATTTTTTCACCGCCTTCGGGTTCACCGTGATGGAAATTTTTCCGCTCCACGGATAATCCGTCGCCTGCACCATCTCCACATCCGTGTCGGCGACGCGCTCGACGTTGATGGTGCTGCCGATAAACAGATTCACAAAGATGCCTTCCGAGCTCTTCGTGTAAGCCCATGTGGGAACCATGAGCAGGGTGCGCGGGATGTTGCCGACACAGCACGGGCAGACGTGCCACGCGTAACGCGGCTTGTCCTCCACGAGCGGGTTGTCGTAGTAAAAATTTTTGGCATCCAAATCTACCGAGCCGAGCAGCGCGTTGAACATCGTTTCCTCGTAAAGGTCGGCGAACTTCGCGTGGTGATATGCAAGATTCATTTTCCATTGGAAGAAAATCAGGCCGCAGCTCGAACACGCCTCGTTGTAAGCCTCGTTGCGCAAAGAATAATTATCGCCGAAGCCCTCAGACGTTTCGCCGCTGCCGATGCCGCCGGTGACGTAGTATTTTTTGTTGATGAGATTATCCCACAGCGACATCACGGCGCTTTGATAATCCACATCATGCGTCTCCGCCGCCACGTCGGACATGGCGGAGAAATGATACGCTGCGCGGACGGCGTGGCCGACGGCTTCGTATTGCTGCTGCACGGGCACGCGGCTCTGGTCGTAGTCCGTGCCGTGGTTGCGGCAGTCGAGCAGGAATTTGGCGAGCGCGATGTAGCTGTCGCCGCGACCGCCGCCTTCCATGTCATTCACAAAACGCCCGAAGCGCACGAGACCCTGCTCGATCTGCTGGTGGCCGTCGAACCATTCTTTTTTGCCCGGCCCGATGTTCGCTACCCAACAGTCGGCGAGTTTTTTCGCCGCGTCGTAAAGCCGTTTGTCTTTGCCGCCAGTCATCGTGTAGTGGTTGATGGCCGACTCGATGAAGTAGCCCATGACGTAGCCTTCGTGGTTGCCGCGCTGCGCGGGGTTCCAGCGCGCCGGCCAGGCCTTGCG
>JBEEMY010000211.1:0-4819 GCA_041192415.1 Verrucomicrobiota bacterium
CGACGATGAGGTCGGAGGACCTGGCTGAGGTGACCTCGGCGGGGCAGGTGACCTTCGGCGAGGCAATCGACGGGGCGGCGGCGAAGGGAATTCGGGTTGCCGTCAATCGGCGAAAACCCGGCCACGCCCTGCGGAAAATAAAAATACGCCGCCGACTGTTCGTAAAACCGGAACGTGGGTTCGAGAATGAAATGCGCCCCCAACTTTTGATGCCAGGTGAGCGCGGCGGTGTGGCTGTGGAGAAAATTCTTGTCGCCGATAGGGCCGATTTCGCCGTTGGCAAAAAATCCGGTGAGGCCGAGCGGGCCAAGCTGTTCCTGCACGAGTTGCGCGTCGTGGCTGGGGCGGCCAAAAAGATTTTTGCCGCGGCCGGTGCAGCAGATCAGGCAGCCGCCGTAAATTTCCGGCGCCGGAAAATTCTTTTGCGCGGTGGCCAGCAGCAGTTTCAAATCCTCGGAAGCGGTCGCAGCATCGCGGCGCTGAAATTGAATCGTCTGTCCCATGCGCGGCAAGGCGCCCACGGCGAGCACGCCGGAACTCGGGTCGCCGCCGATGAGGTTGCGCACGAGAAAATCGCCGCGATGAAATTCCTCGAGGTATTCGTTTACCACGAGGCCGATGAAAAGATTGCCGCGCGCTTTCTGCTGTTCGGCGGCGGGCAACTGATTGACCGTTTCCGACAGCACGGTGTAGGCGGGGCGGTTGGCGATGTGCTGGATTAAATTTTGCTCCACGCGCGTAAGCGTCCACGCTTCGCCGATGGGTGTGCAGCCCTGCGCGACGACGCCCACGAGCGCAACTTCACCGCCAACGGCGATGGCTACGCCGCCGTCATCGAACACTTCGCCATCGAGATAAACCTGCGTGGCGGGTTCGGGAAAATTGCCGCTGGCGAGTCCGCCATAGACCGGCACGCCGGCATAATTTTTATTCCACGAGCGCAGCCACGCTTCCGCGTCGAGGTGAAACGGATCAATAAACGTGAGCCAGCCGTTCACATCATTTTTTGCCACGCCGAATTCCACCGGCCAGAAATGGTCGCTGTCCGCCTGATCAATTTGCTCCTGCGTGAAGCGGACACCTTTCAGCTTTGCGCCCGGCAGCGAGTAGAGCGCGAGGACGAGGCCGCCGGCGGATTCGATTTCTTCCTGTCCCGCCACGAGGCCGGAACTGGAGCAACCCGCGAGCAACGGGATGCGGGCGTGGACGCGGAGAATTTCCAAAACCTGTTCGGCGTGCGGAAAAAATTTCGGCGAGAGGAACACAAGGCCGAGCGAAACTTCCGGCGCGGGCAGGCGCGCGCGCAACCGCCGCGCCCAGTCGGCGAGGCCGGCTTCATCCATGCCGTCCGACCAGTAGGCCGCTATGGAATGTTCGTTGTTCAATGCGACGACTCTAGCGGCGCAAATGGAAATTGCAAAGCGCGAACCGGCATTCGCATGAAAAATAATTTTCAAGTCCGCCGCCGCCGCACCGATGAGGAAGGTGTTTTGCTTGCGCTTAACTTTCCTTTGCCTGACCACGCTGTGGCTGGCTGGCTGTGCCGCCCCAAAAAAATCCTGCTGCGCCTCGGCCTCGCTGCCGGAAGTGCCAGTCGCGGCTGGCCCGGTTTTGGAAACCGGCGAGGTGTGGCAGGACGATGGTGGAAAAGATTTCAAGCTCGCGGACTTGCGCGGGCGACCGGTGATCATCTCCATGTTTTACGCGAGCTGCGAAGGCGTTTGCGTCATCACCAAGAACGACCTGAAGGCTGTGGAAGCCTCACTGCCAGCAGCGGCGCGGGCGCGGACGGCGTTTGTGCTCGTCACCCTCGCGCCGGAACGCGACACGGCAAAAATGTTGCGCGCCTACCGCGCCGAACACGGTCTGGCGGCGGAACGCTGGATGTTGCTGCGCGGTTCGCCCAAGGCGACAGCGGCACTCGCGGCGCGGTTGGGAATTGGCTTTGGGCGCGATGAGTCCGGGTTGTTTCGCCACGCGAGCGAACTCACCGTGCTGGATGAAACAGGAAAAATAATTCTGCAACAGGACGGCATCCACGCGGATTTGGCCGAAACGGTCAAGACCCTCGCCGCGCTCGGCAAAAATGAGCCCTCGCCGACGTTTTAATTTTTCAAGCCGGAAATTTTTGCTCAAGGCCGGACAAAAGCTGCCGATGGGGGAATTGAAATGGCCGCTGGATTACGCGGCAAAACCACCAACTCGTTCAGAAGGGCAATCAACCATGAAGAAACGTTCCGCACCTTTCGCGTCAAAAAAATTCCCGCGCACGGCTTCCTTGCCGCTATTGCTGACCGCTTTGGCCACCAGTGCCGCCGCTGCCGAACCGGCCACCGCACTGCCGGCGAATGTGGATCGCGAATTTTTGGAGAAGCTCGTCAGTCGCGTGAATCAGAGTGAATCGGAGTTGAAAGATTTGAAGGCGCAGATGGCGATGAAGAATGGCGAGACCGCCTCGGCCATGCCCGCCGCGCCACAATTTCCCAATCTGCAATTCCACGGCTTCGCGGACATCTCGTATCACTGGAGCAGCCGCGAGGGCATCAACAACGCCTCGGGCGTGCCTTACAATCCGCCGGGCACGCACTCGGGAAATTCCTTTTACACCGGCGAGTTCGATTTATTTTTGCAATCGCAGCTCGCGGAAGATTTATCCGTGTTGAACGAAACGGTCATCGCCTCCAGCACGGAAAATGAATGGGGCCTGGACGTTGAGCGTCTGATGTTGAGCTGGACGCCGAGCGAATACTTCAACGTGGACTTCGGACGTTTCCACACGGCGATGGGCTATTACAACACGGCCTATCACCACGGCACCTGGTTTCAAAACGCGGTTGGCCGGCCAAATTTTTTGGAATACGAAGACGCGGGCGGCTTGCTGCCGGTGCATAGCGTCGGGCTGTCCATCCACGGCGCGATTCCCTCCGGCGGGCTGAACGCCGCGTATTTTTTCGAGGTCGCGAACGGCCGCAATTACAACACCATGAGCGGCCAGGTGCAGAACGTGGCGGACAACAACAGCGGCAAAGCCATCAACGTGCAATTGATCGCCAAGCCCGACTGGTTGACCAGCAGTCAGTTTGGCGTGGGCGCGTATCACGATTTTTTAAGTCCGGAAGGTTTGGCCAACACGGATGAATGGATTTTCAGCGCGCACGGCATCTATCACACCGCGCTCTGGGAATTCATGGCGGAAGGTTTTCTCATCCGCCACCGGATGTCCGGCGACCGCGCGCATTACACGCCGCTGGCTTACGCGCAAATCGCGCGCAAGTTCGGCAAGTTCACGCCCTACGCGCGCTTCACTTATGCGAACGCTTCTGCGAACGACCTCATTTACACGACCATCCTGAATCAGGCGGGCGTGCATTATGGGCCGAGCCTTGGCATCCGCTACGACTTCTCGACCTACGCCGCGCTCAAGCTGCAATACGACTACGCGCATGACAGCGGTTTCCACAACGGCAGCGAAGTCACCGTGCAGGCCGCCTTCACTTTCTAACATCTGGAGCGAATTATGATTAAAAAACTTTTCATCATCACTCTGGCTGGCGGCTTGAATTTTTTCAGCGCCCACGCGCAGGACAAGACGGGCGATCTCGCCATCATCGTCGGAAAAAATTGCTCGCTCAACAACGTCACCAGCGAGGAGTTGGCGAAAATTTTCCGCGCCGAAAAATCCAAAGGCTCGGACGGCGTGCGTTTCATCCTCACCACCCGCGAGACTGGCTCGATGGAACGCGGCACGGCCCTCGCGCAGATTTATAAAATGGAGGAGGGCGAATACTCTAAGTATTTTTTGCAAGCCACCTTCACCGGCCTCGTGCAATCCGCCCCGCGCGCGATGAACGGTTCCGGCACGGCCAAGCAATTCGTCGCCGTCACGCCCGGCGCCATCGGCTATCTCCGCGCCAGCGACGCCGACGATTCGGTGAAAGTTCTCAAGGTGGACGGCAAGACTCCCGGCGAAGCTGGTTACGGTCTCAAGCTCAAATAGCGGCGCGCGCGGCGGCATAATTACCGCCGCCGCAATTGATTTGGTTTGGTTATTGGTTGTTTGGTTAACGGAAATCGGCCGGGGGTTTTGAGGTTCCCCCGGCCGATTTTTCGTCACCGACAAAACTCACTTCAACCACGCCGCCACACTTTCGCCCGCCCAAGTTTCCTGCACCTGCTGGCGCTCGCGCACGGCGGCAAATTTTTTCCCGCTCACGAGAACTTCCGCCGCCAACGGACGCGTGTTGTAAGTGCTCGCCATCACGAAGCCGTAAGCACCCGCGCTCATCAGCACCAGATGCTCGCCCGCAGTGAACTTCGGCAACGGGCGATCCTTGCAGAAATAATCGCCCGACTCGCACACGCCGCCGACCACGTCCGAAGACATCGTCGGGCGCGCCGATTTTTTCAGCGGCAGAATCTGGTGATACGCCTCGTAAAACGCCGGGCGGATGAGGTCATTCATCGCGGCATCCACGATGACAAAATTTTTCCGGCCCGTGCGCTTCACATATTCGACGTGCGTGACCAGCACCCCCGCGTTGCCGCAGATGAAACGGCCCGGCTCCATGAGGATTTTCAAACCCAGCGGCTGGAGCAGTGGCAGCAAACGGTCCGCGTATTTCTGCGGCGTGAGAATGTTTTTCGCCGCCGCCGATTTCCACCACGCGGGCGAACCACTTTCCAGCGCGGGCTTGTAAACGATGCCCAGTCCGCCGCCGATGCTGAAAAATTCAATGCCATGCCGCGCCTTCAATTTCGTGACGAGCGGCAGCATTTTTTTCACCGCCACCTCGAACGGCGTCGTCTCCGTGATCTGCGA
>JBEEMY010000212.1:0-4814 GCA_041192415.1 Verrucomicrobiota bacterium
GGAGAAACGCTCCCCGCATCTTGGCGAGACTGCGACTGCAAACTGCTTAAAGTTGGTCGCATTTTAATCAATTAAACAAAGGCTGTTCCTTCTCCCCCAAGGGAAAAGCTTAGGATGAAGGGGAAGGCAACGCTAACACGACCAACGTTCACAGCGTTTAAATCTGCGTCCATCTGCGGTTCAAATCAATGCCCCGCCGCCAACTTCGCCGCCGCCGCGCCCGTCGCCAGACAGCAGCCCATCACCCGCGCGCTCGCGATGGCATCCACATCCGCGCTGATGGTCTTGCCTGCCATGAAAAGATTTTTAATTTTCACCGCGCGCAGCGAACGCGCCGGGATTTCGTAGAATTCATTCTCCGGCAAAAAGCGGACCTTGGTTTTTCCATCCGCGCCCCATTGCTCCACCGGCCACGCGCAACGCGCAACGGCATCGGGAAATTTTTTTGCACCGAGAACATCCGCGCCCGTCAGGACGTATTCACCCACCACCATCCGGCCGGCACGGCGCGAAACCTGAAATTCTTTTTGCGGCGACGAAC
Source organism: Verrucomicrobiota bacterium (assembly GCA_041192415.1). GTDB lineage: Bacteria > Verrucomicrobiota > Verrucomicrobiia > Limisphaerales > UBA11358 > UBA11358. The sequence continues at coordinate 542 of JBEEMY010000212.1, forward strand.
AGTTTTCAAACCCGCGCACGTTGGCGCGGAGAAACTCAATCAGCGTGGGAACCTGATCCGGCGAGCCGGAAAATTTCAGCGTCAGGCCGCCGGGTTCGAGGTCGGGATGAAAGTTCAGCGCGGGAAAACCCGCGCGGATGAGCGGCAGCAACACCTGTGCGGCACTGGCGGTGGAATTGATTTCACGCGTCACGCTGCGCAACGCGAAAACCACCGCGCCCGCCTGCGTGGCTTCATCCGTCGCCAGACATTCCGCGCCCACCGCCTGCGCAACTTCCGCGCTGCCGGTGCAATCAATCACCGCGCTGACGCGAAAATCATTCAGCGAAACGATCCGCTCATTTGTTACGGCAACATTTTTCAGCGGCGTGTTCCAGACCGTCTGCAAGCTTGGCGCGCCAGCAAAAAACTTTTCAGCCACGCTGCGGAATTGTTCTGGGCGATACGGCAGCACCCACAAGCGTCCGGATTTTATTGGCGGCGTCTCGGCGATGGCGTCCGCGAACTCGCGCGTGAAGCCACCGCTGAGAAAATTCCCCGCGTCGTCGTAAAGCCCGCAAAGCGTCGTCAGCCCGCTAAAACCACCCGTGCCGCCGACGCTGGAATTTTTATCCAGCAACAACGTCTTGCGTCCGGCTCGCGCCGCCGTGACGGCGGCGGCGATGCCCGCCGCGCCGCTGCCGACGACTGCGATGTCGAAGTGTTCACTCATGCAAATCATTTGGTGGCGCTTGTCGCGCTGCGACAAACCCGTCGCCGCCTGTCCCGCCGTAATTGGATGAAGGCGGAAGTGGAGCGTCAGGCGACGGAATCTTACGCGCGCCTAAAAATTACCATACCACAAAGTGACCGCTACGCGGTCAGGTCAAGTCGCAGCGCGACTTGACCCACCGATTTTTCACCCGTTCAAAAGTCGCGCACGCAAACCCGCTGCAAATTCCGCCGCCTCGGCCTCCGTCAAAACTGTTTTGGCGTGGACGACGGAGACGCGCAGCTCGCCGCGAAAATAATAAAAAATCACGCCCAGCCCCGGCGACGGCGTGACGGCGGCGATGTGCGTGAAATTATCCACGCGCACACCGAGAAAATTTTCCAGCTTGGGATTCACGTTCGCCGTGTCGCCAAAAAAGAGCGAGCAGATTTCGCCTTTCAAGCCGTGCTTCAAAACGCGGATGAAAATCGGCAGCGGCAGGAAGCTAAACATCTCCGCCAGTTTGCGTCCGTAGCTGATGGAATTTTCTTTGAGTGCCTGCATGGCCTGCGATTTGAGCGCGGCCACCGCTTTCGCCACCGACTCCAATTGCTCCGGCAAAAATTGCACCATGAGCATATCCACTTGGTTGCTGAACAGCGGCTCAATCTTTCCTTTGGGACGGAGGCCGACGGGCATCGGCAGGAGATAACTCTTCGTGTCCGCCCCGAGTTTTTGGTGAAGCTGATGCAACTCCAGCGCAGCGGTTACGGCGTGAAATTGTGCATCGCCCAGCACGCCGCAAAATTTTACGCCGTTGGCGCGGACGCGCGCGGTTTCCTCGGCGGAAAATTTCTCCACGCGATACGCCAGCTCGCGCGGGGCGGCGGCGTGCCGCGTTTTCAAGGCGCGCGGTTGCTGCTCGCAAAATTTATCGAGCTGCTCGACGGCTTTTTTCATCAGCTCTAAACGCGCGGGCCATTTCGCGGGAATACCGGGCGGCTGGGGATTTTCTTTCGGCAGGATAATTTTCTCGTCGCTGACGGCAGTGAGGAAATGTTCGGCAGCGGTCGCGTCCATCAGCAGATGCGACCAAGTGAAGATCAAATCCATCCTTTCCGACGCAGCGGTTTTCGGCAGAAAACCGCCATCGGGCGAAGCGCGGCGCTCTGCCGAATCGCCGCTACGATGCTCGATCAAATCAAACCGCATCAATTCACCGCGCTGGGTGCAGAGTGGTTCGTTGAAGAGTTTCTTGAAGCGTTTCTGGCGAAGATGGGGCTCATCGGGGTGAACGCGGATTGAAATTTCCTTTCTGGCTACTGCGGGGATTTTCCAGCGTGGTCGCCAGATTTTTCCAACGCAGGCATTGAGGATGGGGAATTCCTTTTGCAGCGCCACCAGCCGCCGCTGCAAAACTTCGGGAGAAATTTTCCCGGCGAGTTCGAGGACGATCTGGCACTGGTTGCCGGCGAAGCCGTGGCGGCGCAGTTCGTAATCGAACGTGCGCATGATCTGGTCCGAACCGTTGAACGGCAGGCTACTTTTCATTCAGGATGCGGGCGACGGTCGCGGCGAAAGCGCGCGCGTTCGCCAGCGCATCCCCGGTGATTTCGCCCTCGGGAATCCATTTGCCAAACTTCGTCTCGATGTGCAGCAGGGTCTTCACCAGCGACATGGAATCAAAACCCGCGCCAACGAGATCGGTTTCCGGCGTGAGGTTCGTGTCGGCTGAAAAAATATCGCGGCGCAAAAACGCCAGCAGTTCGGTTTCGATGTCGGATGCTTGAATCATAATTTTTTATTTAACCGCAAAGAACGCAAAGAGCACAAAGAATTCTTTTTTCGCGGCTTGGATTTTTCAAAGTGACGGCTGGGCGGCGGTTCGTCTCTGCGTTCTCTGCGCTCTTTGCGGTTAAACAGCGGCCACGCGGAGCAGCTTGCCAGTCACGGGCGTGCGCGGCAATGCCGGAACGGTGTGGAACCGTGTCGGAATTTTGTAAGCGGCCAGATGCGCGCGGCAAAAATGGGAAAGGTTCTCGATGCTCGCGTCGGGCGCGCGCAAAACAATCTCCGCCTCCACGACTTCGCCGAGGTGCGGATGCACGCGGCCAAACACGCGGGATTCCTTGATGGCCGGATGTTGGTCGAGGATGGCTTCAATCTCCTCGGGGAAAACTTTTCGGCCAGCGAGATTGATGACGGCAGTCTTGCGCGAGAGCAGGAAAAGAAATCCATCCGCGTCAAAACGTCCGAGGTCGCCGGTGATGAACCAGCCGTCGCGCAAAATATTTTCACGCGCCTGCCACGGCGCGGCGTAGGCGTCGCAGATGCCGGGCCCGCGCACGGCGACTTCGCCGACGCCGTGTTCATCGGGCGAAAGAATTTTCACTTCGAAAGCCGCGATGGGTTTGCCCACGGAATTCCAGCGTCCCAGCGGGTCGGTGGCATTCAGCGCTACGAGGCCCAACTCGATGATGCCAAGCGCGGGCAGCAATGTTTTGCCGAAGCGCTTGTGGAACTGCGCGGCGACTTCCTGCGGCAACGCGCACGTCGTCGTAACGGCGAGGCGGACGCTTTCGATTTGCGCGGGGGAATTGTCACGCGCGAGGAGCGAGAAATGGAACGGCGCGGCGTAAAGCACCGTGCCGCGCCATTTGTTGACGGCTTCGAGAAATGGTTTGGCCGTGACGTGGCGCGCGAGCACAACGGTTGCGCCGACGTTGAGATACAGCACGATGGTGATGAGAAAATGATGCGCCATCGGCAGGCACCAGATGATGGTGTCGTTCTCGGAAATCTGAAATGCCGAGTTTGCCGCCAGCACGCGGTCGCGGATGGTTTCATGGCAGAGCACGACGCCTTTGCGCGCGTTCGTAGTGCCGGAGGTGAAGCGGATGAACGCGATGTTCAATCCATGATTGTCTGGCGTAGTCGCGAGCGGCTGGCGCGTGAAAAAAATGTCCGGCGCGAGCGGCTCGCTGTTCGCAAACGGCTTGGGACTCAAGAGCGCGGCGAGTTCCATTGTCGCGGCGATTTCGCGGAGTTCTTCCGGCGGACATTCCGTGGGCACGGGAACGACGATGACCTGGATTTTCCAGAGCGCGTAGGTGAGCGCGACGTAGTTGATGCCGTTTGGGAAGCAAAGCCCGACGCGGGAACCGGGCGGGAGCGGGAGCGCGGATAATTTTTCCGCCAGCACTGAGATTTTTTCCACAAGCGTGGCGTAGGAAATCTCGGCGGCGTCTTCGACGAAAGCGATTTTCTGCGGCCAGCGGCGGGCGGAATGTTCAAAGTTTTCGTTCAAGTTCATTTTTTAATAAAGACTATCTACAAATTTAGCGGTGGGTTCTTTAAGCAGGTCTTGAGGATGGTCTCCCCCAAATGTGAACCACGAAGACTTTCCATTTATTTTTGCGCTGGTGATTTCAGTGCCATCCTCGACCGAGTAAAGCTGGATGAAAACTTCTACGCGATCAGGAATCCCAGACCATTCTGTGGCGCGTTCTTCCCAGTGCGTAATTCTGGGCAAAACTAAATATTGGCTTTTTTTTATTTTAGCGGCTTCAAGCGCGCCGTTCA
>JBEEMY010000213.1:0-5049 GCA_041192415.1 Verrucomicrobiota bacterium
CGGTAGCGGTTGATGCGATAGACCCACGCCAGAATTTCCGCGACGGCGGCGTAGAGGTTCGCCGGGACTTCACTGCCGACGCGGGCGTGCTTGAAGAGCATCCGCGCGAGCGGTTTGTTTTCAATCATCGGCACTTGATGCTGCGCGGCGATCTCGCGGATTTTTTTTGCGTTCAGTCGGATTCCCTTGGCCACGACCTTCGGTGCTTTCATCGTCTTGCGGTCATAACGCAGGGCGATGGCGATGCGCGTGGGGTTGGTCACGATGACGTCGGCCTTGGCGACTTCGGCGAGCTGCTTGGCTTTGCTGACGCTACGCCGGCGCCGGCGCGCGGCTTTCATCTGCGGATTGCCGTCGGTGCTTTTCGATTCTTCCTTCAATTCCTCTTTGGTCATCATCAGGCAAAGCGAGGCTGATGCGGAGCAAAATCGCCAGCGCGGTCGAGCCTAAAAATTCCGCGAGCCGCCCAACGCTGACGGACGTGGTAAAAATTGGATCCAGCAAAATTTTTTGAATTTGTGTGTAGGTGAGCCCAAAGATGACAATGAATTTTACTGCGGCCACCGCCGTTGGCATGAGCGAGCTGCCGGAGAAGAGGCGTTGAAAACCTTCGATGGGATTCACGCGGTTCCAGTTCAGCGCGAGCGCTTCGGAGGCGGTTTGAAAACGGTTTTGCAGCGCGCCGGCGAGCAGGCTGGCAAGCATCGTGGCCAGAACAATTGGTCCGGCGCACTTCAAAATGACGAGCACGCCGGTGACGCCGTAGCCTTGCAGCGAATCCGCCGTGAGCGGCGTGTTGTAAAGATGACTGAAGGTGGAGACGCTGGCGTTGACCAGCTGGCTCCAGGATTCGCGCCCGCAAAACGTGAGCGCGGCGACGGCGGCGAGCAGCACAAAGACGGTCTGGACTTCCGCGCTGCGCGGGGTTTGACCTTTCTTGATGGCATCCTCCAGCCTGCGCTGGGTTGGTTGCTCGGTTTTTTCGCCGGTTTGTTCGGCCATAAAATTTAATTGCCGCTCATCAGTTTGCCAAACGACAACAGGTCATCCGGGAGGCGGCGTAGATAATTTTCCACATACTGCGCGGTGATTTGCAGGGTGAAGCCGAACACGATCAGGCCGCCCGCGATGCGGACGCCGAAACTTTCGGCAAAGACATTCATCTGCGGAACCGCGCGGCTCAACACGGCGAAAATGGTGGTGATGACGAATGACACCGCCATCACCGGCGCGGAAATTTGCAGCGCGGTGACAAAAATTTGTGCGGTGCGGCCCACCACCATTTCAAAAAGTGAGGCGCTTAAATGCCCGCCGCCGATGGGCAGCACCTCGAAGGTTTTGGCAAAACCCAGCAGCAGGCCGTGGTGCAAATCCAGCGTGAGCATCGTGAGGGTGGCGAGCAGAAATAAAATCAGTCCGGGAATCGGTTCGGACTGGCGCGTGGCGGGGTCGAAGATCATGCCCATGTTCAGGCCGAGTTCATTCGCGACGATCATGCCGGCGATGTCCGCTGCGAAAAAAACAATCCGGCCAACGAAGCCGAGCAGCAGGCCGACGCTGACTTCGCGGAACATCAGGCCGAGCAGTGAAAAGAAATCCAAGCTATGAATGGGGAAGGGCGGCAGTTGCGGCGAAATCAGTAAGGCCGTCAAAGCGCCGAGCGCCACACGCATCATCACCGGGAAATTTACCGCCGAAAAAAACGGCAGCGCCAGCAGGAACGCGCCGACGCGGACGAACACCAGCATCCAGTTGTAGAAATCAAAGTCCATTCAGTTCACCATCTGCGGCATTTTCATGATCACGGCGGTGGTGAATTCCATCAGCGTCCGCACGATCCACGGCAGCAGCAGCAGCATGATGGCGATGACGCCGAGCGCCTTCGGCACGAACGCGAGCGTCTGTTCGTGGATGGTGGTGACGGCTTGAAACAAACTGATGGCCAGGCCGATGACCATCGCGGTGAGCAGAATCGGCGTGGCGATGGTGAGCGCCAGCAGAATCATGCTCTTGAGCAAATCAATGGCGAATTCTGGATTCATAAATCACATCCCAAAACTTCTCACGAGCGATTGCACCACGAGCGTCCAGCCATCCACGAGGACGAACAAGAGCAGTTTGAGCGGCATCGAAATCGTCGCCGGTGGCATCATCATCATGCCCATGCTCATCAGCACGGTGGCGACGACGATGTCGATCAGAATGAACGGGACGTAAATCAAGAAGCCCATTTGGAACGCGGTGCGCAGTTCGCTGATGATGAACGCGGGCGTGACGACGCGCAGTGGCATGTCTTCAATTTTTGTCGGCGGCAACTTCGCCATCGAGACGAACAGTTCCAAATCTTTTGGCCGCGTCTGCCGGAGCATGAAGGCGGAAATTTCGTGGCTCGCGCGGTCGAGGGCGACTTGGCTGGTGATGGTTTTCGCCTGATACGGCGTGAGCGCTTCGCGATTGATGTTGTCCCACACCGGCGCCATGACGAAGTAAGTGATGAAGAGCGAAAGGCCGATGATGATTTGATTCGCCGGCGTGCCTTGGAGTTGCAACGCCGAGCGCACGAACGCCAGCACGATCGCCACGCGCGTGAAGCACGTCATCAACAGCAAGATCGAAGGCGCGAGCGACAGCAGCGTGATGGTGAAAAGAATCTTGATGCTGGAATCCACGTCTGGTGCGCCGCCGTTCGGGGTGAGCGAAATGGAAAGCGGGCCGAGGCTCGTGGCGGCGTTGGTGGTTTGGGCGGAAGCGATTGTCGCTGCCGATGCGAATAGGAAAACCACCATCGCGATTTTGAAAAACAATTTCATTTCCTCTTGAGCACCTTTGCCAGCGCCTGCGCGAAGGGCAGGGGGGCGGAAGGTTTTTCTCCGGCTTCGGTTTCGCTCGCTTCATTGTCGGGCAGATGGCTTAACAAATTCACGCCCGCCGCTGATGTGGCGACGAGGAAACGCTGCTTTTCGTAACCGACGACGAACACAGCCTGCCGCGCGCCGAGCGAACGCGTTTCCAAGATGCTCAACTTCGGTTTCGCTCCGCGTTGCATGGAAAGCCGCTGCCAGTTTTTGAAGAACCACACGCCCGCAAGAAAAAGTCCCAGCACCAGCGCGAGCGCGCCAAGCACGCGCAGCAGCGAAGCGCCGGCGTTCGGCAAGGCAGGTGCGAGCGCGGCGGCGGGCAGGGCGGCAGGCAGGGAGTTTGTTTCCGCGAAGGCGTTGCAAGCACAAACGAGAGCGGCTACCAAAGCAATGCTCGTCCTCGTCCTCGTTCTCGAAATGTCCGAGGACGAGGACGAGAAGGCTGCGGGGAGTTTCATGTTCAATTTACGCAGCCGACGACTTCGGTGATCTTCACGCCGTAGCGGTCTTCGATGACCACGACTTCGCCACGCGCGATGAGCTTGCCGTTCACGTTCAGTTCGATGGGCGCATCGGCGGCCTTGTCGAGCTGCACGACGGAGCCGATGACGAGCGCTAGCACCTCGCGCATCGGGAGCTTGCAGCCACCAAGTTCGATGGTGAGGCTGACGGGCACGTCGAGGACGAGATTCAGGTTGGAAGGATTTTCAAGAGTGGCGTTCATGTGGTGATGGCGTTGGTCAATTGCACGGCCCATTTGCCGTCGCTGGTTCCGGGACGACCGAAAAATTTGGCGAGGTTGCCGAGGCGCACGACGACTTGCGCGGCGCAGGCGGGATCGAGCGTGAGCGTGTCGCCGGGTTTGAGCCGCGTGATGTCGCCGGCCGAAAGTTTCAAACCCTGCCACTCGACGGTGAGCGGAACTTTCACGCTGTCGAACTCGCGGTTCCATTGCGATTTCACCGCCGGTTGCGGCGTGGTTTCGTTTTCCGGCATGGGCGGCGTGATGCGGCGCATGAGCGGATCCACGGTGGTGTAGGGGAAGACAATGTGAAACGTTTCCTTCTGCTCGGCGATGCTGGTGTCCACGGAAATAATCAACATGGAAGCATCCGGCGGCGCGGTCTGGAGAAACTTGCTGTTGTTCTCGTGGCCGAGAACTTGCGCGTGGAGGTCGCGCATTTCCGGCCAATGGCTGCACCACTCGGCGAGGATGAGCATGGCGGCCTGGTCGGTGATGGCGATTTCGATGTCGGACAAGTCGCGGTTCGCGTCGGGCATCTGGCCGGGACCGCCGAGCAACCGGTCGGCGAATTGCAACGCGAGCTTCGGTGGAATCACGAGCAGTCCCACGCCCTTGAGCGGTTCGGTTTTGAAGAGCGTGATGTGCGCTGGATTGGCGATGCTTTCGGTGAATTTCTGGTAGCCAACGATCTGAACTTTCGCCAGCGACACGTTACATTCAAGGCGCAAATAAATTGCCAGGCGCGCGGCGAGCGAGCGGATGATCTGCTCGTGACGCTGGCGGATGCGGCGAAGTTCGCTCGCGGCGAGAAATCCGGATTGCCGAAAATCGTGCGGACGAATTTCCGAAGCCAGACGCGATTCGCACACGCCCTTGCTCGTGAGCACTCGCACGGAAGCCGGGGCGACGGACGCTTCGGCTGCGGGCGCTTCGGCGGTCGCGGTGGATTCCATAATTACTGGATGCCAAACTCGGTGATGTAGATTTCGGAGACGGAGTTGTCGCCGAGAATGTTGTTGAAGCCGTTGATCAGCTCGGTGCGGATGATGTTGCGTGCGCCCGCCTTTTCCAAATCGGCGAGCGTCTTCGTGGACAGAATTCCCAGGAACATATCGCGCAACGCCGCGTCGTTCTCTGTGACCTTGGTTTTGAACTCTTCACCGCCCGTGCTGTTGAGCGAAAGGCTCATGAGCAAAAACCGTTGGCCCATCGTGCCCGCGATGTTCACGAGCAATTTCTGGAACGGCACGTTGATTTTTTTGCTGTCGGCCTTCTTGCCGTGTTCGCCTTTACCCTCGGCGGGTTCCTTGATGCCGAGACTTTTTTGCAGCGACGGCACGATGACAAACTTCGTCATGCCGAATGCCAGCGCGGGCATGAGCACCACGGCCACAATGAGCGGCAACCACGCCTTCGCGCCACCGCCAGCGGCGGCGGGAGCCTCGG
>JBEEMY010000214.1:0-4782 GCA_041192415.1 Verrucomicrobiota bacterium
CGTCCTGCCAGTAAGCCCGGCAGTAGAAGATTTTCTCGCTGGCCAGCGTGCCCACGACCGTTTCCCGCCCCGTCATGTCCACCGCCAGCGTCATCTTGGATTCATCAATCACCCGGCCATCCTGCCATCCGCCGCCGGAATAGTCAATAACACTTATTGCGCGACCGCCGGCGGCGGCGGGCCGTGACCCCTCATGGTATGAGTGACTACAACGATTTCAAACCCCTCTACGATTTCAGCCTCATCGAGATCGCGGTGCAGAAATTCTTTGTCGAGCTGGCGGGCGGCCCGTTCGTGCAACCGGCCGGCGATGACGATCCCGCGCGCGAAAACTGGACGCCGCCCGGCGGCGCAATTCCGTTCTACACGCCCGCGCAGAATCTTGTCCACCAGAAATGCCGCCCGCGCGTCGGCCTCATGCAGAACGATTTCAGCGAGCTACCGGATGCCCGGCGCGTGGATGTGAACAACGTCCTGCGCGCCTTCGCGTGGCGCGGCACGCTGCGCTTCGGCGTCGTCACCGAACCGAACTACGCGCTGCACCGCGACCTGCGCGCCGTCATGCTCGCGCTCATCCCGCAATTGCAGCCAACCTACGAAGCCGATGGCTCCGGCCTCGCCGCCGGCGGCGTGAATCAATACCTCGACTTTCACGAAGTCGCCGCCCTGAGCCTCGCCAGCCTCAACACCGACATCATGGCCGGGCAGGGCTATTACCTGTCCACCATCCCCGTCAACTACACCTTCGGCATCCGGCCCACGAAATGGCCGGCTTAAAATTAAAAATTTCCGCAAACAACAACTAAACCCCAACCAATAAACTAATATGCCAACCCCCGTCATCCTCTATTCCGCCAATGGCGTGCCCGAAGGCGCGCGCGCCATCGTGCAATTCAAACGCCCGACGTATTCCGACGACCCTTCGCCGAACTACGCCGCCGGCGTCACCAAACCCAAGATCGCCGATGTCATCCCCTTCGGCGGCGCTGGGGCGACGAGCATCGGCGACCCCATCGTCATCGCCGGCCTGAGCATCAGCTTAAATGGCGAATCGCAAAAGACCACCGGCACCCACGGCCAGAGCAACAACGACCCGAATCTCGTGCGCGGCAATCCCACGTTGAACATCGAGACCTTCATCACCAGCAACGGCATGCCCACCTTGCTGCCGGGTGATTTCATCGAGATTTATGTCGGCATGAAGGCCACCAGCACCGCTGGCGCGCCCGTCCCCATCCCCGGCAGCCGTTGGCTCGTGAACTCCAACAGCATCGGCACCGGCGGCGCGAACAAAAATTCCATGTCGCTCGAACTCGACCGCACCAACAGCGACCCGACCTTGGCCGAGTTTTAACCGGTAGGGCCGATCGGCTGCTCTGCCCCATCTAAAAACGTGATTGGTTCCATTCCATTCCGCGATGAAGATTTTCCCGGCTACGCCGACAGCGTGGCGCGGGAAAACCTCATCCGCAACGCCGCCTGCCTCGGCATCAACGAGGTCATCTGCGGCGGCGAAGTCAAACCGCTCACCGCCTACCACGTCCGCCGCCTCTCCTTCTGCGGCAGCCCGTTCCTCGGGCGCGCCACCGCCGAACAATTATGCGCCGATGAAGCCAATCATCCGTGGCTGCTCCATCACGCCATGCTGTTCCTGTGGATCATCTCCCCGTTCTATCAGGACACCGCCAAGATCAGCGTCCCGCCCAAACGGAAGTGGCTGGAAAGCAAAAAAAAGTTCAACGACCGCTGCGAAGCCGCCCTCACGCCGCGTGACAAATTCAACGCCGCCTTCGCCCGCGTGATGAAATGCCGCCTTGACGACGTCATCCGCGAAATCCTCGGCTACCTGGATGAAGCCTACCTCGACGCCGAAGAAGGCGAGGCCGACGACGGGCAAAGTTATTTCGCCTTCGAGATCGCCATCGCGCAGGAACTCCACAGCAACTATCCCACTGCCTTTGACTTGGAATTTTGGAATCCTGTAAATTCTGTTAATCCTGTCAAAAATGCGTTGTTCGTCCCGCTCAAGATTATTTTCCAACTGCGCAAAGCCCGGCTGAAGGCCAAAGGCGAAGTCGTGGAGAACAAGAGCGAACGCGCCATCCGCGAAGGGTTGGCCGAACTCGGCCGCCGCCGCCGCCGCACCGCCGAATACGAACAGGAACTCCACCGAGAAACCCGCCGCCCGGCGACTGGAAATGCAGCAACTTTGAATTGAACTGACCAATGACCTCTGAAGAAGAAATCAAATTGCGCATGGGCTGGGACGCCACTGAAGTCATCAAGGGTGCCGCTGACATGATTTTGAAACAGGAGGCCACCGCCAAAAAAGTGGTTGATACCTGGAAAAAAGCCGAGAACGAAAAGAAGATGATTTCGATCAAGGCGTCGGCGGAGCTCGACGAACGACTGCGGCAATATGAAGTCGAACAGGCCACCCGCAACAACAAGGCCGCGCAGCTTTGGCGCGAACGCGCCCAAAAAAGAGTGGACGCCGAACGGCAGGCGCAAACGGAAATTTCCAACCTGCGCGAAAAAGAAACTCAGGATGAAATCAACCAGGCCAGTCGCCGCAACCGCGCGCGTGAACTCTGGCGGCAACGGGAGGCCGAGCAGATAAAACGGCACGACCGCGACATGGGCACCATCGCGGCGGGCCACACACCCGAATCATGGCGGCGGCAGCAGGCCATCAACCAGCGCCATGGCTTGAACCCGAACAGCCGTGCCGGCATGGCCGGTGCGGCCGGTGGTTCCGCCGCCGCTGGCGAGGCGGTCTATGGACTCATGGAAGGGCGCGAAGCCGGCCAGCTTTCACGGGATGTCGGCCTCGCTGCCGTCGCCGGCAGCGCCAGCGGACTGCTGGCAAAAGTTTTTGAAAGTATCATTAAAAGCGGGTTCAAGAAAATTGGACACCTCGCCAACCGCGCCGTCATGGCCGGCGGCGGAACGGGAGCCATCGGCACCGTCGCCGTGGGCGGCATGGCCGGCAATGTTTGGATGGGCGAACAGCTGGGAAAAATGGAAGAAGATCAAGCCGGCCAAAATGACCAGCCCCTCGAATACTTTTACCGCCGCCGCTTGAACCGCGTCCTGTCCTCACTGAATTCGCGGGGACTCATCAAAGGCCAGACGCGGGAAAACCTCGCCAAAGAAGTTTCGGAAAGCAATTTCTCCGGTCTCGTCCGCATCCAGAAACAATTGCTGGATATGATTTCGGAAAAAGACAAAGAGCGCCTGCGCGTGGCGGAACAACACGCCGCCTTCGCCGAGCGCAGCTTTCTTTACGAACAGAAACGGGTTCAGCTTAATGATCAAGCCAATGGCATCCGGCAGGCCGCCTCGCAGATTTATCGCGAAGGCCAGCGCGTCGGCGTCACGGCACCAAACATCGAGCAGCTTGCCGGGCGCGGCTACATGAAGAAGCTCGGTGACTATTTCGGCGAGGGTGGAGCGATGGATTTGAGCACCGGCTCCGGCCCCTACGCCCGCGCCGCCCAAGACGCGCTGTTTTTCAAAAACAAAGTCACCTACGATCTCGCGAACGGCCTCGGCGGTTTCGCCAAAGACGGCACGCTTTACGGTCAGGCCGCCCGTGACCGGCAGCTCGCAAATTCCGCCGAAAACAAACTGGCCGCCGCCGGTCTCGAAACGCCCGCCATGCAGTTCAGAAAAATGAACGAACAATTGGATGTGCTCAACAAGAACATGAATGACCTGCTTAAGACCGCCAAGACCGACGGCATCGTCATCGCCGACAAACCCGCAACATGACCCCCACCATCCTCTATCGCGCCCGCACCCGTTTCGATGCCACGCTCAGCGGCGTGCCCCGGCCCAAGTATCCGCTGCCGCCGGACTGCCCGCAGCAACGGGCGGGGTATGCGTTCGATTGCGATTTTGAACAGTGGATGGCCAGCTATCCGCCCGCACCGCTGAACGCCCCCAGCAACGTCGCCGCCTTCGGACTGGGCGATGCCAACGCCATCCTCACCGCCCTATCCCAACCGCAAGACATCAAGAGCGGCACCGGTCGTTACACCGCCGAATTCCGCATCGTCCCCGCGAGCTGGGATGAATTCCTTGATCAAGTCGTCACCTTCCCCGGCATCCGCGACAACGCCTACACCGGCGGCGCGCGCGATCCCAAACCCTTGACCGTCCACACCCGGCTGCACCGCGAATACTTTCTGGCCGACCCGGACAACGTCGCCGCCGGCGTGCTCGACAGCGCCGGCAACGCCATCACCACCGTCGCTTCCAAAGGTGCCATCCCCAGCCTCTACCGCACCCCGTGGAAATTTCTCGTGAGTGGCGTCATCACGCCCGGCTCGGAAGTCACCGGCCTCGTCAAAGCCGGCGGCATCCCCGGCTGGCTCGAAACCGTGCCCAACACCGAGACCTATCTCGAATGGGTGGACGTCGCCACCGCGTTCAATGCCGCCCTCGCCGGCGGCGGCACCCAGGCCTGGGACGATACGCACCCGCCCGTGTGGGATGGACTCATCGCCCCGCCCGATACCATCGGCCAATATCGTTTCACCGACAGCCGGATCGAGAACTACGCCGGCAACATCTTCTGCCGCGTCAGCGAATACGTCCTCGCCCAATGAAATCTGAAACCCGAAACTTGAAACCTGAAATGGAAACCGGCGGTCGGCCGCCTTGCCCGTTTTCAGGTTTCCGGTCTCAAATCTCATCCTTGTGAAAAATCCCAACAACCGTCGGGGCCAGCGTTTCACCGGCACCATATTCGGAAAAAAAAGCATCCGCGATGCCCTC
>JBEEMY010000215.1:0-4765 GCA_041192415.1 Verrucomicrobiota bacterium
TTTGAAAAACAGTCGGCCCTCATCCAGAATACCGAAGAATTTTTCGCCGCAATAAATCCCATGCGCACCGAACATCGCCTTCGCGCGCACATCCGGCAGTGCGCTTAACTGGTCGAGGACGAATTCTTTGAAGGAGTCGTCAGGCATGGCGCGGCACACTGGTGGTGTAGAGCATCTGCCCCTGGGCATCGAGCATTCGCACATCCAACTTGTCGGCGGACAACGCCACGGTCACGAAACCGGGCGTGCTGCCTTTGACAAACTTGGTGTGCTCGGTGCTTTTAGAAACGCGCACTTTGGAACCGGCGCCGGAGCAGAACAAATTAATTTTGCCCGCCTGCAAATGTTGCAAGTCGTGGTCGTGGCCGTTGAAGTAGGCTTGCACGCCGTATTTTCCCAGCAGCGGTAAAATGTTTTTGATGATGTAGGCGGTGTCGCCGTGCTCGCCGCCGGAATAAATCGGATGATGCGCCACGATGATTTTCCATTGTGCCGTGGACGCCGCGAGCGCGGTTTCCAGCCACGCCACCTGCGGGGCGGGATCGGGCAAACCCTTGAGGGCGGCGGCCACGATTATGTCATCGCTGACCTTCATCGGCGTGGTGTCGAGGTAGAAAAACTCCACCGAGTTCTGCGCGTCAATTTTCTCGGTGCGCGAGTAGTAGCGCGCGGGCATCGTCCAGCGCGGGCTGGTTTTGCCGTAGGCGATTTGCGCTTCAACCTCGCCGTGATAATCGTGGTTGCCCAGCACGACGCGCCACGGCACTTGCAGCGACGGCGCGGTGTAAATTTTTTCAAACGAAGTCTGCCACTGCGGGTCATCCACGGACTTCACGCCGTGCTCGTAAAAATTATCGCCGACGGAGATGACGAACTTCGCGTCAATAGCGGCGGCGGCGAGCGACATTTGCGCGGCCACGTCGAGCTGTTCCTGCTGGCCTTCGCGACCCCAGTCGCCGAAGACGAGGAAATTCAAGCCGCCCGCCTTGGCATCCGCCGCGAACAAGCTGCGCGGCAGCAACGCGCCGATGGCTGCCGCCTGCGTGGCGACGAAAAGCGTGCGGACAAATTGGCGGCGGGATTGTTTCATGCGGCGAATGGTTTAATCAGAGACGCGGCCAAAGGCAATGGGTAACAAAAAGAATTCAAGGCCAGCGGAGCAATTGGTGGGGTTTGTCGCGCTGCGACAAGCCCCCTCGCCGCTTGTCCCGCCGTAATCGGCTGAAGGCGGAAGCGCAGCGCCCGCCGTGCTCGCGCCCGTCGCGGCAGGTCAGGCGACGGAATCTTTCGGATGTCTAAAAACTTTTCACGCCACAAAGTGACCGCTGCGCGGTCAAGTCAAGTCGCAGCGCGACTTGCCCCACCCGCCGCCAAAGTCATCCCTCATCTCACTGCAACGTCTTCACCGTTTCCAGCCGCGTGATGAGCCAGTTGTTTTCGACCAGCTTGAAACGGAAGCGCAGTTCCTGCACGCCAAAATCTTTCTGGCTGCCAGCTTGCAGCTTGGCGGTGCAACTCACCTCGGCCGATTTTTTATCGGCGGAAATTTTCGCCGTGGCATCGAGGAACTCGGCTTTGAGCGAGGGCAAGTTAACGAAGCCGCCCAGCGTCACCTCGCGGATTTCCTCGCGTCCGGACAGCGTGCGCGTCACCACCCCGGCGATGTCCAAAACGATTTCCGCATCGTTGGCAAACAGGCTGACCATGCTGCTGGCCTTGCCCGCGCGCGTGAGGCTGCTGGCGTCGGCGCTGAACGTAGCCGTCTCGGCGAGCGCGGAAACTTTTTTC
The DNA here is from genome assembly GCA_041192415.1 of Verrucomicrobiota bacterium. Classification (GTDB taxonomy): domain Bacteria; phylum Verrucomicrobiota; class Verrucomicrobiia; order Limisphaerales; family UBA11358; genus UBA11358. Next base: position 1,789 of record JBEEMY010000215.1, read on the forward strand.
AACACCGCTTTTTCCGGGCTGGGAAATAAAACCGTCCACAACCAGCAACCCAGCGCGGCGACGGCGGCGAGCAGTCCGAGGCGGAAAAAAATTTTCATAAAAACAATTTGCCGAAGATGCGTTCGCGCCCGGCCCGGCCTTGCGTATGCAGCTCAAATGGCATGGAGCGGTTGTCGCCCACGATGTAATACTGCCCCGGCCCGCACGCGATGGGTTCGTGGTTCCAGTCGCAGTCATTTTTCAGATACGGCTCGTCGAGCAATTCACCGTTGATGTAGGCGTGGCCGTTGTGAAAGGAAACGCTTTCACCTGGCAACGCAATGATGCGTTTCATCAGCATCACGCTTTCGCCGGCGAAGCGCACGGAAACAACATCGCCGCGCTGCGGTTCGTGGCGCCGATACGCGAGGCGGTTGACGCAGTGAATCTGGTGGTTGCGATACGTCGGCTCCATCGAGATGCCCGCGATGCGGACGGGCAGGAGGATGAACTTGAAGGTGACGAAGCAAATCACCACGAGGACGGCGATGCGGATGAGTGTGTGGCGGGGATGCCGTCCGATGAGCAGCACCTGAATCCAAGGCGGCGGGTTATCGTTGGTGGCGGACACGCGGTATTAAAACTGAAACCAACGGAAAGTTGCGAGCAAACAATGCAGGCAGCCACAGAAATTTATTGCGCGCGGACGCGGATGAAGACGTTGTTGCCCGGCGGCTTGCCGCAGATGACATCGTTCGTGCCGTTCGTCGCGGCGTTGGTCTTGGTCACGGTCAGCGCATACCAGTTGGTCGTGGCGAGGTTGGTGTTGTATTCCGGGAAATAGGAAAAGGTATTTGAGCCGGTGAACTTGAGGTTGAGGTTGGTGCCGACGGTGAGCGCGAGAATTTTCGATGCGGTTGGCGCGGGCGGGTTGACCATCACAATGCTGCCAGAAAAGCCATGAAAGCCACAGTAGTAGACGCAATTCGCTGCGTTCGCCGGCACGGCAAACGTGACGGTTCCCGAACTGGTGTTTTCACCCGTTACTCCGGGCGGAACGCTGCCGAAGACCGCCGCGCCTATTCTGAACGGATGGAATCCGTCCGTGCTGACGGCGAAGGTGTAGGTCCGGCCGCGCACCAGCGTGATGGTGGGATTATTGTTCACGGCGTTGATCATGAAGGCGAATTGTCCACCGGGCGTGGTGACGTTGAAATCCGCCGCGCGCCCGGCGGCAACGAGTCCCAACCACGCCAGTCCGACGATGAAAGCCTGCCACGGTTTGAAGTTCATGATGTAAGTGTGATGGTCACCGCGCAGGTTTGTTCCAGCCAATTTTCGCCGCGCAAATTCCGCGATTGAGTCAGGTGATTTTTTGCGTATCCTCCACCGCTCTATGTCCAGTAGTCGCCGACAATATCCGTTTCACCTTATCGAACCCAAGTGGCAGAAAATTTGGGACGAGCAGCAGGCTTTCCGCGCGTTCAACCCGGGGGAAGAAATTCCCGCGAACCATCCGTTCGCCGTGCGCCATAAACTTTCCGGCAAAGTTTCCGCCGCGCAACTGCCTGAAAAATTTTACATCCTCGACATGTTTCCGTATCCGAGCGGCGCGGGGTTGCACGTTGGTCATCCCGAAGGCTACACGGCCACGGACATTCTGGCGCGCTATCGTCGCGCGGGCGGTTTCAACGTGCTGCATCCGATGGGTTGGGATTCATTCGGCCTGCCCGCCGAGCAATACGCCGTCAAGACCGGCCAGCATCCGCGCGTGACGACCGAGGCGAACATCGCCAACTTCACGCGCCAGATCAAAAGCCTCGGCTTCAGCTACGACTGGTCGCGCGAACTCGCCACGACCGACCCCGATTATTTCAAGTGGACGCAATGGATTTTTCTGAAGCTCTATAACAGTTATTTCGACCTTACTTGGAAAAAGGCCATGCCAATCGCGTTAATGGAAGATGTCTTTTCTGAAACTCCAAAACGTCAAATTGAATGGGAAAAGAGTCGTCACCTTGCAAGTTTGAGAATCGCTTGGGAAGGCACGCCAATATCCGACCTAGCCCAACGCGCGCGGCTTTTCATCGAAAGCTTTCGTTTAGCTTATGTGACTGAAGCACCAGTTTGGTGGTGCGAACAACTCGGCACAGTTCTCGCCAACGAAGAAGTCGTGGATGGCAAGAGCGAAGTCGGCGGCTTTCCGGTCATCCGCAAGCCGATGCGTCAATGGATGCTCCGCATCACCGCCTACGCCGAAAAGCTGCTCGCCGACCTCGATACAATTGAATGGACTGATTCTCTCAAGGAAATGCAGCGAAATTGGATTGGTCGTAGCGAAGGTGCGGAGGTTGTTTTTGAATCGACAATCATTGACCAGACCACGGTTGGTAAGAATGAGATGCGTTTTATAATCCGCGTCTTCACAACACGTCCAGACACACTTTTCGGAGCGACATATTTGGTTCTCTCTCCTGAACATTCTTTCGTTAACGAGTTGACTACACCTGAACAACGCGATGCGGTCAAAAAATATCAAACTGAAGTTTCCAAAAAATCCGATCTCGAACGCACGGAACTGGCGAAGGAAAAATCCGGCGTGTTCACTGGTGCTTACGCCATTAATCCCGTGAACGGTGAAAAGATTCCGATCTGGATTGCTGACTACGTTCTCGCCAGCTACGGCACGGGAGCAATCATGGCTGTGCCTGCGCATGACACGCGTGATTTTGAATTCGCCAAGAAGTTTAATCTGCCAATTATCCAAGTCGTTCAGCCGAATGATTCTAAAATTGATTGGCAGGGCTTCACCGAAGACGGCACTTCGGTAAACTCAACCGGCCCGGAAATTTCCATCACCGGTTTTTCCACGCCCGAAGCCAAAAAGAAAATCTCCGCGTGGCTCGAAGAAAAAGGCCTCGGCAAGAAGACTATCAACTACAAGCTGCGCGACTGGCTGTTCAGTCGTCAGCGTTACTGGGGCGAGCCGTTCCCGATC
>JBEEMY010000216.1:0-4744 GCA_041192415.1 Verrucomicrobiota bacterium
GGTTTCTTGGCGCTGGCCTGCACGGGAATCTTGTGCTTGGCGCAGTAATCAATCATCTCTTGGCGACCGGGAAATTCGCTGCGATAGCGTTCGTCGCGCCACGGGGCGATGACCTGCAAGTCGGGCGCAAGCGCGGCGGCGGTGAGTTCGAAGCGGACCTGGTCGTTGCCTTTGCCCGTCGCACCGTGCGCGATGGCGTCGGCTTTTTCCTTCTTGGCGATCTCAACCATGCGCTTGGCGATGAGCGGGCGCGCGATGGAAGTGCCGAGAAAATATTGCCCCTCGTAAATCGCCCCGGCGCGGAGCATCGGATAGATGAAGTCGCGCGCGAATTCTTCCTGCAAATTATCAATGTAAATTTTCGATGCGCCGGTGTTGATGGCTTTGGCTTCGAGGCCATCAAGTTCCTCTTCCTGCCCGATGTCGGCGCAGAAACCGATCATCTCGGCGTTGTATTTTTCTTTGATCCACGACATCAGGACGGAAGTGTCGAGGCCACCGGAATAAGCTAAAACAATTTTCATGTGGCGGACATTGTAGCCGCGCACGGGAAGGAAACGCAAAATGGAAATACACCGCCGGCCAAAACTACTTTTTCACCGTCGTCCAGCTTTTCAACTTCACCCAGTCGGGATCGGGCGTGGCCGAGTAACTCATCCAGTCCGACGCCGACGCCAGCTTCCTGATGTTGTCCATGTGGCCATCCGCAAATCCGATTTCGTAGGACTGGCCGTGACGGCCCGACGGCATGTCAATGATTCCGTTCTGCCCGCCCATGTCCACGAGGAACAACGAGTCGTTGATGCTGGCCGCGTCCTCATCCACCAGCGTCCACCTTTCCGCCGGCGACGCGATCTGGCTTTCCTTGCGAAACAGTGTGTAAGTGAGCGCCCCGTCATTTTCCGGCGTGACGTAAGTTGAAGACACGCCCGATGGATCGCCATAGCTCTTGCCGTTCATCCACGAATTCATCGAATAGCTTCGCACCACTGGCACGCCGCCCAGGCTGCGCCGGTCCGCCGGGCAGCGATACACGCCCGCCGACTTGACGTAAGACCAGATCGCTCCCTGCTGCAACGCATAAACATTCGTGCAGTTGAAATCCGGGTCCGGTCCGTAATTAAAATAACCGTTGCCCGGGTTCTGATACGACACCCAGCCCGGACACCATGACGCCGGGTTCACCGGAAAACTGCCATAGCCGATCGGCCAGCTCGAAACCAGCCGGCCGTTGTTGTCGTCCGCGTAAATCTTGCAGGCCAGGCTCAACTGCCGCAGGTTGTTCATGCAGCCGATGCGGTGCGCCTTCTGCTTGGCCGCGCTCAACGCCGGCAACAGCAGCGCCGCCAGAATCGCGATGATGGCAATGACCACCAGCAGTTCAATCAAAGTGAACGCCCGCGCAGTTTTGTCTGTGGCATGATGTCGCATATCGCCCGCTCCTTTTCTGATATGACGCTCCAACCGCTGGCATTTGTCCAGAGGCAAGTTTGAACCGGCGAACCGGCACGCCATTTGAATTTATTTTTCCAGCAGGTCAAAAACATGATCCAGTTCCAGCGGCGAGCCGAAGATGGAGCCGCCCGGCGCGTAGGTCGAATGAATCTGGCCGACGTAGTCAAAGGCCTCCTGACTCTTCACAAATTTCGACGCGCCGTCGGTGAACAGCACGCTGTAACCCACGTCCTTCAAGTGCGCGGTGAATTCCGGTTTGATGTTCGTGATGACATCGCAGCCGAACAGCTTGTGGCCGTCGAACTGGCTGCTCTTCTGGTAGCGGCGGAAATAATTCGCGTTCGCAGCGTCCTTCACGCGCGGGTTGAAAAAATAGCTGGAGCGCACCACGCCCTTCACGCTGTCCGTGGTCAGCAGCGGCTCGAAATTTTCCTTCGAGTAATCGCCGGACGCGAGGTTCGGGCAGAAATAAATCGCGCCATCACCGATGTATTTGGCGACGTAGAGAAAACCCGCGTTCTGAAAATGACAGCCGGCCGGCTGCGCGGCATCGCCGTTGATCTTGTATTTCGTGTGCGTGTGGTTGTCGTCCAGCCAGACGTAGCGGCTATAGTGCGACGCACTCATCAGGTTCATCTGGCCGCTGCCGCTGTAAGGCGGATAGCCGCGCCACGGCGGCAGAACATCGTTGGAATCCACCGCGTAGACCGCCGAGCCGACGCCCATCTGCCGGAGATTGTTCACACAGCCGATGCGCTTGGCCTTCGTCTTGGCCTTGCTCAACGCCGGCAGCAGCAGCGCCGCGAGAATGGCGATGATGGCGATGACGACGAGCAGTTCGATGAGCGTGAAGCCACGGTGTCGATCGCGCATGGTGAAGAAAGGTTTCATTTCAGTTCTTCGCTGCCGGTGAATTGGTCTGCAACACCAGCACGACGCGAAAACCGACGGTAGCCTGCCGGAAGTTTGGTTGCGAAAAATATCGCGCGTTGGAGGCGATCCGGCCTGGGTCACGGTCCGACCATGCGGAGCCGCGCAGAACGTGATAGACATGGCCGCCGCCGTCCTGGTTCAAAATAGCATGCTTCGCCCGGCGATCCGGCGGGTTCAACTCTTTGCGATACCAGTCCGAGCACCATTCTTGCAAGTCGCCCGCCATGTCGAACAGGCCACGCGGATTTTCCGGATATGTGCCCACCGGCGACGTGCGCGCGAAGCCATCGCGGTAGCCCTTGATGAGCGAATTGCCGAACGCCGCCAAGTCGTTGGTGTTTTCTATCCCGGCAAGGTTCGCCGTGTTGTCCAGCGGCGGCCACTGGCTGCCCCACGGAAATTTCAATGTGGTCACCGCCGCGCTCCACTCGTCATCCGTCGGGAGGCGATACAAAAGTTCGGGCAGCAGGTCGCCGGAATCGTGCTCCTTCTGCGTAAGCCATTCACAAAACGCGCCGGCCTCGTCCCAAGTGACGCCGCAAACGGGACACGCCGGCGTCTGCTCAAAGCCGGGGTTCGCCCACGAATCACCGATGGCCGTCCAGCCATTCGTGCCATAGGTGTAGATCTGCCAGCCGTTCGTGGCCATCTGCGTGGCCTTGGCGTAGGCGGCGAAATCCTGAACGCGGGTCTTCCAGATGCTGAAATCAATTTCCGACTTGGGCAACCGCGTGAAGACCATGCCGAGGGAATTGGTGAAATGCGCCGGCAACGCCGCCACCCGCCGCGCTTCACGCACCTGCGCGAAATTCTGGCCGGTCTTGCGGACGGCAAACGTGACCGTCAGACCGATGACCGCCAGCCCCAGCCCCACGGCCAGCGACCCGACGACGATTGAAGTTTTAGTTTTTGACCACGCCATGACGCAATGCCCCTGCCAAAAAAGATTTCAGGGTGAACGCCGGAATGACGCGTTAGTTGCGGAAAAAAGTCGAGCGCAAATTATGGCGATGTGGGTGTGGCGAAGGCAGGCTCGGAATTGACCCGGTCAAATTCGGCGGGCAGTTGGTGGTCATCCGTTCGGATGCGAAAGGGAAAAGAAACTTTTAAGAATTATTCCCAGCCGGACATTCGATCGTAGCGGAAAGTCATTTCGTTCGTGTTGTAGCCGCTATACCACTTCGCGTGGCCGTCGGCGAACAGCACGTTCTGCCCCTGACTGTGCGCCTGCCATTCTTCCCACGGAATGCCGTTGGCCGGGCCGCCGACGCAGTTCTGCGAGTAGTCATCCTTGTCCGCGTCCGTTGGCTCGAAGTCCAGCGTGTCGCCGCTCACGATCAGGGCGGACGGAAATTGAATCCGTTTTTCATCAAGGGAAGCCTGCTGGCCGCTGGCCGCGATGAACGCCGCACGCGCGCCGTTGAAATAATTGAACCGCGATTGATCAGATGAAGGCAGCAGTTTGTTTGACGGACAGCGAAACACGTTCGTGTTTTGCGTGTATGCATAAATCTGCTGCATCCACGCGTTCGTCGGCGCGTCCGGGCTGACGGTATTCCAAGGAATCGCGCCGCCGGATTTGGGATAACGCCCCGTGGCGTCGTCCGCATACATCTTCATGCCGAGGCTGATCTGGTGAAGGTTGGAGTTGCAGGCGATGGTCCACGCGCGTTGCTTGGCCGAGGACAAGGCAGGTAAAAGCATCGCCGCCAAAATCGCGATGATAGCGATGACGACGAGCAGTTCGATGAGCGTGAAACCTTGTTTGCGCTTTTCCATTTGAGAAAAGTTGACCACGAAATGACAGACGCAAAAACGGCGGCGAGGTTTCAAATTTTTCCCGTGGTAAATAGTCTGAGGTCAGACGGAAACGAGCGGTCACTTTGAGGTGTGCAAGCCTTTGGGCGCAAGACTCCGTCGCCTGACGCTCCGCTCGGCGACGGGTTTTTCGCAGCGCGAAAAATACCACCACCGCTATTGCGAAACGGCGCGGTAAAATTTCTGCGGCGCAACGAGGTTGCTTTCGCTGAAGCTGAACGGTGAAACGTTGGTGAACACCGGCAGCCAGTTGGTTGAACCGAGGTTCGTGGAAGTCTGCACGACGTAGCTGACGGTGACGGTTCCGGTGACGCCGAGGGTAAATACGCCATTCGTGAACGCCAGCGGGGCAAGCGCCGCCGCCGTGCCGGTGACGAGCGAGCTGCCGGCGACCGTGACCATGTCGTAGCGCATGGTGCCGCCGGTGCTGTAAGAACCGCTGGCGGCGACATAATTTGCGTTGGCGGTGCTCGCCGCCGTGCTTTCAAATTCCGATACGAAGCGGAACGCAAAATTCGCGTTGTTATTCACGCCGGCA
>JBEEMY010000217.1:0-4743 GCA_041192415.1 Verrucomicrobiota bacterium
ATCATGAGCCACTGATCGCCGAACACGCCCGCTGGGCGATTGGGGAAATTGAATCGCGACCGAAGTAATTATTCTGGCACAGCCATCAACTTGTCGCCAACAATGGGCAACGGATGCGCGCCGATTTCGGCTTTGATGGCTTTGATGTCGTCAGCGGTGACTTCGCCAGCTTTATTGCCCCAAGAATTTCTCATGTAGGTCAGCACGGCGGCGAGATCGGCATCAGGCAGCGCAGCGCCCATCGGCGCCATAATCAAACTCCAGTCCTGACCTTTGACCTTGATTGGGCCAGACAAACCTTCGAGTGGAATCAGCGCCAGCCGATGAAAACCTTTCGTGATGACCAGCTCGGAGCCAGCGAGCGGCGGGGCTTGCCCAACTTTACCCGCGCCGTCGCTACCGTGGCAGGACGCGCAGAACATTTCGTAATTCTTTTTGCCAACGATCATCGGGTTCGGGCCGGTGCCGGGCTGATAGGCTTCTAACTTTTCGGCTGAATTGTAAGGCGCATAAACCTTCGCATCAAACCAGCCGCTATGACGGTCGAAGAAAACAAAGCCGACGAATACCAGCACCAGCGTCACCACGATAATCCACATCGGGACGGTCGAGCGCGTCGCCGTGGGTTCGGCGTTGGACGGGAGGGCACAGGATTTATTTTCTTCGCTCATCGTCGTTCAAGGTTTAGTGGCAGCCGGGGTGAACGGCGCTTCATACAGCGGCACGTCGGCGTGCAGACTCAAGAGATAAGCCACCAGTTGTTTCGCTTCCGGTTTTGGCACGACTTCGTAGCCGTCGGCAGGAGCAAATTCTTTCGGCAGGTTCAACGCGTCGCTGGACGGCGTCGAACCAACTTTGCGGACTTCAAACAAAAATTTGTAGGACGGCATCGCGGAATTCTTCACGACGCCCGGTGCGTAGAGGTGAATCATCTGCCAGTTCGCATCCGCCATGCGCCCGCCAAGATTTGCCAAGTCGGGGCCGACGCGGAGCGTGCCGAGTTGCACGGGCGCGTCGTAAAGATAATCCGCCGCCACGCTCTTGCGCACGCCCCAGCCGCGCGTGATGTCTGCGCCCACGGGGATAACGTGCGTCTCCGCCTTGCCACCAGCGGTGGAAATTTTTTCAACGGCCGCGTCCGCCTCTTCCTTGGTCAGGCCGGAAAGTTTCAACGTCGCCAGCAGGTTGCTCACGGCCATCGGATTTTTTCCAGCCTTGGCGAGCGTGACTTCGCAGGCAACGCCGTCCTGACGGATTTGCATCGTGTGGCACGCCACACAGCCGTTGGCGCGATAAATTTGTGCGCCGAGCGTGGCCGCACCAGTGCGTTGCAATGGCCAGTTGTCACCGGTGCCGAGGACGGTCGTGCGTTTGGCCGTGCCAAGCTGGACGGCGGGTGCGACGACGAATCCTGCCCACGACAAACCGAGCGCGACGACGACGGCGAAGAAAACTCCGAAACCATTTTTCATGATTTCACCTCCGTGTCCGGAAGCGGTGCAGTCACGGCGGCAATCACCTTCTTGATGAGGCCGACTTTCCATTTGAGCGTCATGGCTAAAGAATTCAAGAGCAGCGCGAACGAGCCGAGCAGCAGCAGCAGCAGGCCGCTCGTGCTGATCATCAACCAAAATTTCGCAGCGGCAGGATCAAAACCAGCATGGCCTTGTTTCGCACCGGCGATGGCGAGCGGGATGACAAACAACACCGTGCCAAACAGCGAGCAGAAGAATTGCACCGGGACAAGTTTCTTAAACGGCAGCTCTGTGCCCATGATGCGCGGCAGGATTTCGTAAATCGCACCCAGCAGAATCATCATGGCGAAGCCGAGAATTTGCAGTTGGATTTGCGCCTGACCAACCCAGGTGAATTCCAAAACGCGGCTGTATTTGGGGCAGCCGATGGCGGCCAGCATCACAGCGGACACGAGGAACATCACGCTGCCGAAACGGAGATAGCAAAAGTTGCCGCCGAAGCATTTTACATTTGCGCCGCACAAAATATTTTTCAGCAACACGGCTACGGCGAGGATGGGAACAATCAGCAGCAGCGAGGCGAACGCGCTAATGGTCGGCAACCAAGCGGGAACGGGCGCCCCAGCGGGAATGCCGAGCCAGGTTCCAAACAGAATCAACGTCCAAAACGCGAAGAGCGCGTAGAAGCGGCTGTTGAGCGGGCGATTGGAAATTTTCGGCAGAAAATAGAACGCCACGCCAAGACCAACAAGCGCGAGCCAGACAAAAATTAAATTATTCGCAAACCACCAGTTGATGATGGGCTGCGCGACGCCGCGCACGGGATGCGTGGAGCCGAGGAACAGATTGGCCGTCGAGTAAATCCACGGGAACCAGAGGAGCGCGGCGAGCAGGAACCAGTGCGAGGGATACAGTTCGCATTCCTTGCGCTGGGCGAATGTGGCGATGGCGCTCACGGCGACAAGGACAAATGAAACGCCGAGCAGCATCGCGCTGGCGCGGGGAAATTCCAGCCAGGTGTAGCCGGTGGAATTGCCAGAGAGAATTCCGCCGACGCCGACCAGCACGCCGAGATGCCATAGGTGCGCGGCAGCAACGGGAACGATGGGCAGCGCGAGCTCCGCCTGACTCAAGCGGGCAAAAATCCAGAGCATCACGCCGAGCGCAGCGGGAATGGCGAAACCATAGACGAGCAGGTCGTTCGCAATCGCAATGGCGTGACCGTAGGTCAGGCACGGGCAATGCGCGAACAGCTCCGGCTTATGAAACGTGAGCGACGCGATGAGCGAAAAGACGAGGCCTAGAATCAGCCACAACCCGGCGCCGTTGAACAGCACGAGCAACGGCACGCGGCACGAAGCATCAATCTTCGTGGAGCAGACTGAATTATTTTCAGCGGGGTTCATTCAAAGGAAACGGCTTTCACCGGAGCAGCGGCTTTTTCGGCGCGCGATGTCAAATCAGCGCGGGCGACGGACGGGTTCGCCCACTTCTGCGCGGCGAGCTGCATCGCGGTTTCAATCGGCAGGCGCACGATGCCGCGTTGGTTGTCAATCACGGCGGCGGTGTTCAAGGATTTTTCTTCGGCCACGGAAATTTCTGCGAGCGCCTTGCTGCGTTCAGCGGCGCGGTCGGCATCAATGGCTGGCGCAGAGATGAGCAATTTGGCGGCGACGGAAATCGCCACGAACAAAACGATGGCGATGATAAAACCGACGGCGGCACCGGACGAATTGCGGGATTGTTCGGGAGTCATCATTTAGCACCTGCCTTGTTCGCATCAACGAGGTCGTTGATGATGTTTTGGCTGACGCCCATCGCTTCGAGCAGGCGCGGGTCGCGCTGCGGATACGGCGGGTGGGCGTTGAATTTGCGGATGAAAATTTTCCCAAGCAGTCCGCCCATGAACAGCAGGCAGCCGACGTGCAGGAACAGCCATTTCACATGATGACCGTGCGGATGCCACGCGGGCAAAATGTTGAACGCGAGATCCGCGAAATGCATGACGGCGATGAGCACGCACACGGGAATGAGAACTTTGAAATTAGTTTTCGTATGCACCGGCAGCAGCGCAAAGAACGGAACGAAAAATTTGCCGACAATGAGCGCCATGCTCAACCACCACCAGCCGCCCTGCTCGCGGATGAGATACCAGAATGTTTCCTCCGGCACGTTCGCGTTCCACACGACGAAGTATTGCGCGAACTCGGTGTAAGCCGAGAGCAGCGTGAAACCAAGCAACAGCACGCCGATGAAATAAAAATAATTCTGCTTCAGCACCGGCGTCAAAATTCCCTGCCGCAGCAACACGACGGCGATGACATAAACGAACGCCAGTCCGGCCCACACGCTGCTGGCGAAGAAATACACGCCATACATAGCGGAGAACCATTGGTATTGAAGCGACTTCATCCACAGCGCGGCGGAGAACGTCAGCACGAGCGCGAAAGCCACAATGCCCCAGCCCGCGTGGAAGCGCATCTTGTGCGTGCATTCCGCCGAGCCGGTCTCGTCCTGTTTCAGCGAGAGCGAACGCAGGCGCGACGTGAGCAGCCACCACACGGCAAAGAAAATTCCCGACGTGACCCAGAAGCCGACGGTGCTGAACACTGGCTGGCGCGCGGCAATCAAGTTGTTCGTCGCCGGATTTTCTGCAAGCCATGAATAAATTTTTGGCGCGAGAAATCCGATGGGCAGAAACAAAAGCGCGAGGCACGGGAACAATAGCGACGCGATATGTTCGCAGAAGCGGCGGATGCCAACCGACCAACCGGCGTCGGTCAGATGATGCACAAGAACGAGGAACAGCGCGCCGAGGGCGACGCTGTAATAAAACATGAAGGACAGCAACCAAGCGAAGCCGAATTCGGTCCCACCGTTGTGCCGAATGCTGGCCACCAGGCCGATGACCGTCAGCACAGCGCCGATGACAAGCATCACGCCGGGCAGCGCACTTTTCAGCGCGGGCGTCGGTTGGTTGGATGACGGCAAACTCATAAAATTATTTCAAGACCGCTTTCTGCGCAGGCGTCAAATCGTCCTTCGTTCCGAGCCAGCTTAATTGCAATGCGCGGAGATAAGCCACGACCGCCCAGCGGTCTTCAGCCGGAATCAACGGGCCGACCGCGCCCATCGTGCTCTTGCCGTGCGTGATGACGTTAAAAATTTCACCGTCGGTCATTTCCACGAGACGCTTGTCGTGCAAGTTTGCCACCGTCGGCATGACGTTCAATTTTTTCGTGATGCCATTGCCGTCGCCAAGTTTGCC
>JBEEMY010000218.1:0-4743 GCA_041192415.1 Verrucomicrobiota bacterium
GCAGACCGATAAGCGTGTGGCCCCAGTGCCGCTGAATCGCGTAGAGCCAGTCGGTGCCGTCAGCGGAACGCTTCTGCGTGGTCCACGCGACGCTGATGCCCGCGATGTTCGTCAGCACAAAGCGCGTGTGCCAGAGCATGAGCAGCGGCGCGTGCAGCGTGGAGAAAATCGTTTCGCAGATGACGCCGGCGGTGGCCTTGAACAATCCGCCGAATTGCTTGCGGCGCGGCCAGTCGCGCGCGAGATCCACGAGCGATAGAAATTTCGGCAGCATGATGACGGTCATGCAGATGATGAAGATTAACAGCGCGTGCTGCGTGCCGCTCCAGTTTTTCAAATACGGATTGAAAGATTGCACGGTGATGTCCGACAGGCCGGTGTATTTCTGCATGCAATAAATCCAGTCGAACGTGATGAGGAACGCGAACCACAGCGGGCTGGCGACGTAACCAAAAATCCCGAAGATGAGATGCAACCGGCTGACACCGCGTAAACCTTTGGCGAATAGGACGAGGCCGTGTTGCAGATTGCCCTGGCACCAGCGGCGTTCGCGCTGGGCATTTTCGATGAGCGCCTGCGGGGCTTCTTCGTAGCTGCCGTCCAAATCGTAAGCAAGCCACACCGTCCAATTCTCGCGCAGCATCAGCGCGGCCTCGACGAAGTCGTGCGAGAGGATTTGTCCACCGAACGGCTTGCGCCCGGGCAATTGTGGCAGATCACAGAACTGCATGAACGGTTCGGTGCGGATGATGGCGTTGTGGCCCCAGTAATTTCCAAAATCGAGCGCCCAATAATTCAGACCGGAAATAAAAACCGGCGCGTAGAGACGATTCGCAAATTGTTGGATGCGACCGAATAAACTTTCCGCATTCACGAGCGCGGGCACGGTCTGGATGAGGCCGGTGGTCGGATGCGCCTCCATGAGTTTCACTAAATCCACAAGCGTTTCGCCGCGCATCACGCTGTCGGCATCGCAGCAGACGAAGTAACGGTAGCGTTTGCCCCAGGTGTTAAGAAAGTCGCGGACGTTGCCGCTCTTGCGTTCCTCGTTGAACAGGCGACGGCGGTAATAAATTTTCCCGAGCGCATCGAGGTCGCGGACGAGCTTGCACCAGTTGTGTTCCTCCTCGACCCAGCGGTCGGGATTGGTGGAGTCGCTCAAGATGAAGAAGTCAAATTTGTCCAACTGGCCGGTGCGCTCAAGCGATTCGTAGGTGGCGCGCAAGCCTTCGAGCACGCGGACGGAATCTTCGTTGTAGATTGGGAAGATGATGGCGGTGCTGGTTCCGTCAATGGACTGCTCCTTGTAAGGTTTCAGCGCGGTGAGCCGGCGTTTCGTGCCGAAGATGCGGATGAAAAATCCATACACGCCGTGCATACAACCCACCGCCGTCAGAAAAAATAAAATGATGAACAGCACCAGCAACACTGTGCGCGAGGTGCTCCAGCCCGTGCGCCAGAGCAGGTCGGCGAACAGCATCGAGACAAAACCGGTCAACACGAGCGCGGACGTGAAAAACAAAAACAGCCGCCAACCGCGCCGGAGCAGCGGCGCGGGAACATTGGTGATGTTGGGGGCGTCAGCCATTTTGCTTGAACCAATCAATGAGCAGCAGCACGCGCGCCTGCACCTGCTCAAACCCGCCGTGCGTGAGCCAGAAAATTGCGACGAGTAGCAGCGCGAACATCGCCCAGACCAGAATCATGCGGACGTAGGGCAGTTTGCCAAAATTGGTGAGCGTCGTGATTGGGCCGAGGTCGAGTTGACGCGGACTCATCTTGGACAACTGGAAATCCGGGCCGGCGCGGAAAAAACTTTCGCGCATGGCGTCCACGAATTCCTGCGGCCACGGGCCGGGGCGGAGAAATTGATCCTGCCATTTGCCGGGCATATCCGCGAGCAGCAGCGCGAGGCGTCCGCGCGTCGAGAGGGTTTGTTCGCTGCCGACGGGCGAGGTCTGCAAGACTTCGGCAAACCAGTCGGTCACAAATTTATCCATCTCCTCGGCGGCGATTTCGGTGGCGGAGTGTTGGGGTTCGGCGGGTGCGCGGCGCTGGGCGCGTTCGAGGACGCGCAGCACCATCTGACCGAGCAACGGCTTGTTGCGGATGCGGAGCGCGTGAAAGTAATTTTCCACTTTCACATACGCCGCGTTCCATTCATCGAGCGAACGCCCGGCGATTTCACCGGAGACGTCCGGCAAAATTTTCAGGGCGGGCTCCATTGATACGTCCAGGTTTCGCCGACGACATTTGTGCCTTGTTGCAGCGTGCAGCGCAGGTCAATCGGGTCATGGTTGTCGGGCTTGGGCTGCATTTTTACAATCGCGCGCCACGTTCCGAGAAAAGTATTTCGCGTTACGAACTGATCCACGATGTTGGCGTTGCCGCTGCAACTGGCGATGGCCACGGGCGGTTTGTCTTCGGAAATTTTGTCGAGCTTCGGCCCGTCAAAATCAATCACGAACTGCCGCGCGCCCTTGAACGCCGCGTCCGGCCCGATGCGCGTGGAAACGACGCGGTTCTCGGAGCGTTTCAAATCTGCCGCGCCGCCTTCCCAATGCAGCGTGTAGCCGAAGCGGAATGGCGTGAGCGGCGCGGGTTTGTTTTTCGGATCCCAAAACGCGACGACATTGTCGAGGCCTTCGTAGCCGGTGCTCAATTCGAGCAGGTGCAAATCGCCATCGCCCCAGTTGCCGTCCGGCTCGACCCACACGCTCGGCACTTGGTGGTAGAGGTTGAACATATCCTGATACGCGGCGAAATTCCGGTCCCGTTGCAGCAGGCCGAAACCCTTGATGTTCGGTGCGGAAAAAACCTGATGGCGCATCGCGGGCGGATTGTCGAGCGGACGCCAGAAGACTTCGCCGTTGCCCATGTGGACGAGCAGGCCGTCGCTGTCGTGAACTTCCGTGCGGTAGTCATCAAACTTGCGCTCGGTATTTTTGCCGAACCAGAACATGGAGGTCAGCGGCGCGAGGCCGATGGACTTGAGTGGCTTTTTATTTTTGCTGCTGGCGGCGACATTGTTCGTCGTGCGGAAATACAAAACGCTTTTGATGCTCGCCGTGGTCGTCTCGCCGGGGCGGATGTAAAATTCATACGCGCCGCAGCAACTCACGCTGTCGAGAATGGCGAACAGGTGCAACGCGTCGTCGCCAGCGTTCGGCTTGCCGAGCCACCAGTCGGTGAAGATGGGGAATTCCTCCGCGCGATCCGTTTCGCAGGAGTCGAGCGCGAGGCCGCGCGCGGATTCGCCGTAACGGAGATTTTTTCCGAGCAACCGAAAATAACTCGCGCCGAGAAAGGAGCCGACTTCATCCCAGCGGTTCGCGCCGTTCAACTCGGTGAGCACGCGAAAGCCCGCGTAGCCCGAGTCCACGGGAATTTGTTTGGCGATGTTCAGCGTGTGGTAATTAAAAAAATCCTGCACGAAGCGGATGGGCTGCGTGTGCGTGGGCGTGAATTCGTTGACGTGAATCGGCTCGTGGTAAATGTAGCCGGGATGAAAAAATTCCGCACGGAACGGCAGGCCAGCGGCGGCCCAAAGCGCGCGATCATGGCGGAACTCGATGCGCCGGTATTTGTCGTAGTCGAGATTGTCAGGACGCAGGACCGACGGCAACTCGACGTGCGGCGAGTGGAACGGCGTCCGCGCGCGGTCAAGGGCGCGCTGCGCCACATAGTCGAGGTTGACCTCGGCGGTTTCCGCGCCAAAGCTGACCGACACGGGCAGAAGACTTCTGATGATTAGCAACAGGCCAAGGGCTCGCCACATTCCGATTAAGAGAAACCAAACCGGCCCAATTTGCAAGCGTGGCGCGGCCAACGGTGAAATGGTGGCGGAAAAATTGTCAATCCAAACTTTGCAAACGCACTGGCCAACGCCGTTTTTCAACAACCAAGCAACCAAGCAACCAAGCAACCAAGTAACGAAGGCGGCATTTTCCGGCTTTGTTCCTTGGTTGCTTTGTTGTTCAATTTGCCGCCGTTCACAGCATCCCAAACATGGCTGATCCAAATTTACCCGTCGAACCCGCCGGACTCCGGCCCCGCCTCACCGAACTGCGCGAGGCGCTGATGCAACTGCACAAGACCCTGCTCGACTCCGAGCGCCGGAGTTACGAGGAAAGTTTTGGCCGCACGCTTTCCGGTTATGATTTTCTGAACCTGCTCACCAGCGACCCATGGTTCGCTTGGCTGGCGCCGGTGACGCATCTGCTCGCCGATGTTGACGCGCTGCTGGATGCGAAGGAGCCGTTGACCGTGGTCGGCGTGAATGCCCTCACGTTGAAAACTAAATCTTTGCTGACGCCAACGGAGACCGGCGAAGGTTTCTCCCGACAATACGATGAAGTGTTGCAACGTGACCCGGAAGTTCTCTTCGCGCACGTCGCGCTGGCGAAATTGATTCGCGGGCAGGCGGGCGGAAAATAATTTTAATCCAGCGTCTGCCGGTAGCGTTTGATGCCGAGTGTCAGCATCACCACAAGGAACAGCGCAATCGGCCACAAGTCTGGCACGCATTCAGCGAGGCCATTTCCCTTGAGCAAGATGCCGCGCACGATGCGGAGAAAATGCGTGATCGGCAGACATTCGCCGATGTGTTGCGCCCATGGCGGCATCCCGCGAAACGGAAACATGTAGCCGGACAGCAGCATGGACGGCAGGAAGAAAAACATCGCCATCTGCATCGCTTGAAGCTGGTTCTTGGCGATTGTCGAGAACGTGATGCCCATGGCG
>JBEEMY010000219.1:0-4718 GCA_041192415.1 Verrucomicrobiota bacterium
TCGACGAGGTCGGCCAGGCCGCGGCAGATATCAACAGCGTTGTCGGCGATGTGCAGAGCTTCGTCAACTACCACCCGCTGCCAGTACGGCACGGCCTGACCAGTGGTGAACTCGCTGAGCTGCTCAACACCGAACGCCACATCGGCGCCAAGCTGCGCGTCATCGCGATCAATGGCGCGCAACGCATCCAGACAAGCCTGTTTGCTCGTGCCAGCGACGGCGGCAATCTCTTCACCGTAGAAACGGATGGTGAACGGCATGTCACGCACGACCACGGCGGCCTTGATGCCGGAAACCTGCCGCGCCTTGTCCAAATTGACCGACAAAATTTTTGCCGACGGCCATTTCGAGCGGAGAATCATGCCGTAAAGCCAGCCCTCCGCCTGGATGTCGGAGGAATAACGCGCGCGGCCAGTGACCTTGGCCTCGCCATCCACACGCTGTGTGCTGTGGCTGATGTATTTGGTTTCTGCGGGCCAGCTAGGCATAGGTGACGACCTCCGTTTTCGCAGCGTGTTCGACGCCCGCCGCCTTGAGCGCGGCCTGCAAGATATGCGGATGACAACCGCAACGGCAAAGATTGCCGGCGCAGGCGTGCTTCACGTCATCCGCCGTCGGATGAAAATTCTTTTTCAGCAACGCCGTCACGCTCATCACAAAACCCGGCGTGCAATAGCCGCATTGCAGCGCATCTTTCTCGATGAACGCCTGCTGCACCTTGCTCAAGCGCTTGTCCTTCGCGAGGCCCTCGACCGTCGTGATCTCAAATCCCTGCGCCTCGATGGCCAGTTTCTGGCAGGCGTAGATGGGCGTGTCATTCAGCAAGACGGTGCAGGCACCACACGTCGCACGGTCGCAGCCTTCCTTCGCACCGGTGAGGCTGGAATAATTCCGCAGCGCGTCAAGCAGCGTCACGCGCGGCTCCAGCATGAGTTTTAATTTCTCGCCGTTGACCTTGAGCGTGACGGCAACCGCGCCCGGCCCGATGATTTTTTCCGCGTTGGCTTTTTCGATCTCGGCGGCGACGGACTGGATTTGCGACGTCGCGGCGGTTGCGGCGACGGTGCCGAGGCTCTTGAAGAACGTGCGCCGCGAGTGGGCGCCCAGATTTTCCGGCTCGGAGTTTTTCATGCGGTCAAAGGGATGTCAGCCGTTTGTAATCTTCCGGTGTGTCCAAGTCAAGCGTCAGACCGGGATCATTCATGGCACATTGGACGCGCGGCGGCGGCGCAAGGTTCAAAAAATCTTTCAACGTGGCCGCGCCGGAATTTTTCAACCCGGCAAACACGCGTCGCGGCAAGATTACGGGGTGCTTCTCTTGACCGCCAAACGCCGGTTGGCAGATGGCTTCCTTATTTTGCGCGGAAAATTCCAGCAACTGCCGCAAGGTTTCCGTCCGCAAATGCGGCTGGTCGCCCAGCACGATGGCCCAGTGGGAAATCTCCGTCCGCCAGCCTTTCCAGTTTGCCGAACAGACGATGGAGCTGAACATCCCGTGCTCCGGCTGCGGGTTTTCGATGCAGTTCGCCGCCGGAAAATTCAGGCGATGCAGTTCCGCCACGAGTGCCGCATCATCCGGTCGCAGCACCACAGTGATTTGTCCCGCGCCAAGTTCCCGCCACTGCGAAATCAACTGGCCGATGACCGTCGTGCCGTGCCACGGCAGCAATAATTTTGGCCGCCCCATCCGCGAAGATGCGCCCGCGCCGAGGATGACGACGCCAAGTTGTCCGTGGATTGCGGTCATGCCCGTCTTTGAACCGATTTTGGCGGCGGGCGTCAAGGTCATTCCCGCAGTTAAATTCTTCCGCTGCCAGCTTTTCTAAACAAATTTCGGCTCGCACAAAAACTTTTTCACGGTTTTAATCTGCCCGCCGCATCCATGAAAACCGAACCCTCCGTCCTACGCCAAGTCTTGCAGCCTGCCGTCATCGTCGGCGCGCTCGGCTATTTCGTGGACGTGTATGATTTGATCCTGTTCGCCATCCTGCGGATTCCCAGCCTGAAGGACATGGGTTATTCCGGCGACCTGCTGGTGAGCCATGGCATTATGCTGCTGAACTTGCAAATGCTGGGGATGCTCGTCGGTGGCATTTTCTTCGGCATCCTTGGTGATCGCGTGGGCCGCGTGGCGTTGTTGTTTGGTTCCATTCTGCTCTACTCCATTGCGAACATCGCGAACGGCTTTGTGCATTCCATCGAGGCTTACGCGGTCTGGCGCTTCATTGCGGGCTTTGGCTTGGCGGGCGAACTTGGCGGCGGCATCACGCTCGTCACGGAAGTGTTGCCGCAAAAACTGCGCGGTTACGGCACGACGATTATTGCGACGGTTGGCGTGTTCGGCGCGGTCGTGGGCGGGCTGGTGGCGCAAAAGGTGGAGTGGCGCACGGCGTATTTTATCGGCGGCGGGCTTGGAATTTTTCTGTTTTTCATGCGCTTGAGCGTGGCGGAGTCAGGGATGTTCAAACAGCTCAAGTCCGGCGCGGACAACGTTTCGCGCGGAAATTTTTTCATGCTGTTCAACAACGGCCAGCGCTTCATGAAATACCTCCGCTGCATTCTCGTGGGTCTGCCGACGTGGCTGGTCATCGGTCTGCTCGTGACGTTCTCACCGGAAATTTCCAAAGCATTGAACATCCAGGGCGAGGTCAAGGTCGCGCAAGCCATCGCATTTTGTTATTTGGGAATCACCTTTGGCGGTTTTGCCAGCGGCTGGTTCAGTCAGTTGCTGGGATCACGGCGAAAAATTCTTTTTGTCTTCATCGGTTTCACGGCGGCGGCTATCACCGCGTATTTTTGCACCGCCGGCCAGTCGAGCGGGACGTTTTACCTCGTGGTGCTGCTGCTCGGATTTGGCGTGGGCTACTGGACGGTGTTCGCCACGATTGCGGCGGAACAGTTCGGCACGAACATTCGCGCGACGGCGGCGACGACCGTGCCGAACTTCGTGCGCGGTGCGGTCGTGCCGCTCACACTGGCGTTTAATTATCTTAAACCGATGTGCGGCATCGTGGCCTCGGCAGCAATGATTTCTTTTGCGTGCATTCTGGTCGCGCTCTGGGCGGCGCGCGGTCTGGAGGAGACGCACGGAAAAAGCCTTGATTACATCGAGCCGAATTGAAATCAGGCAGCGTGATGCACCAATCAAAGAGGCGTGGAAGCCATGAAGCGGAACACAAAAACCATGCTGCTCGCCGGGATAGCCGTCTTGGCTTTTATCACCATAGTTGTGGTCATGCTCATCGTGTTGCGTCCATTCTTCAACCTTGCCAATGTCGTGTCCGGCGGAAACTGATCGTTCTAAATAAAGTTGCAGGTTGCGGGTTGAATGCTGAAAGTTGCTCCCGATGAAACTCGGCATCTACGGCGGTTCGTTTGACCCGGTTCACCTCGGTCATCTGCTGGTCGCGCAGGCGGCAGTGGAGGAACTGGGGCTGGATAAATTATTTTTTGTCCCCGCCGCGCAGTCACCGTTCAAGCCGGACGCTAAACCCGCGCCGAATGCCGTGCGGCTGCAACTGCTCCGGCTGGCGCTGGCGGGAAAATCCAATTGCGAAATTGACGAACAAGAAATCCAGCGTGGCGGCACTTCCTACACGATTGAAACTTTGCGCAGCTATGCGAAACGTTTTCCGGGGGCGGACTTATTTTATCTCATCGGCGCGGACAACGCAGCGAAGCTGAACGAGTGGCGCGAAGCGGCGGAATTGGCCACGCTCGCAGAATTCATCGCTGTGCCGCGCCCGCGCGCCGGTGGGGTGGTGGCAGTTTTTCCGCCGCCGTTTCGCGGGCAGATACTGAAAGGTTTTCCATTCGGCGTGTCCTCATCGGAAATCCGGGCGCGGGTGAAAAAAGGACTGCCGATCGAAAGCCTGGTTCCGTCCACCGTGGCGGAGGCGATTCGCACGGAGAAAATTTACAATTAAATTTCAACCGCCGATGGACTCGGATGGGGCATGGAGCTTAAAAAATTTATTCATGTGAATTCGTGTGAATTCGTGGTTTAATTCGCGAGTAATTATGGATTCTAAAACATTGGCGCAGCTTTGCCGCGATTTTGCGGACAATAAAAAGGCGGAAAACATCGTGGTGCTCGACGTGCGCAAGCTGTCGTCCATCACGGACTATTTAGTCATCGCCTCCGGCACCAGCCAGCCGCACCTGCGCGCCATCATCAGCGAAATTGCTGACCGACTGCGCGACGAACACGATGTGCGTCCGGCGCGCACGGATGGCATGGTCTCCGGCGCATGGGCGGTGTTGGACTTCTTTGATGTCATCGTCCACGTCATGCACACCGAGACGCGGGCGCACTATGATCTTGAAGGGCTTTGGGGCGATGCCAAGCCGCTCAAGCCAGCTAAAGCGGCTAGAGCAATTAAGGCAAAGACCACTGCGGCCAAGAAAGCTCCAGCCAAAAAGAAAAAAACTCCGGCGAAATAATTCCGCCGGAATTTTTTGGTTTGAAAAACTATACTTCGGCAATCATGTCTCGGGGTTGGGCTGCTTTTCGGGAATGGCTTCGTTGGCCTTCACCATTTCGTCCACGACCTTTTTGAATTCGGCCAGCCCGGTCGAGGGAATGATGATGGTGTCGCGGCGGCCACCGACATCCTCGGTGATGCGGAGGAAACGTCCGCGCGGATTTTCTTTCAAGGTGAATACAAAAAACTTTCGCTCGATCTGCACCTCGGCGCTCTTGAGAGTGTCCTCCTGAA
>JBEEMY010000220.1:0-4708 GCA_041192415.1 Verrucomicrobiota bacterium
GCACTACGACTCGCTGAAGCACTGGACGGATTACATGGCGAAGTATCTGGAGAACGATCTCATGCCGCGGAACACTTATGGCGACTGGTGTTTTCCACCCCGGTTGAAGTCGGAAATGACGGTGATCAATTCTACCGACCCGAAGCTGACGACCGATGGAAATATGATGAGCACCGCAATTTTTTATCACGACTTGCAACTCATGGCGCGTTCGGCGCGGCTGTTAGGCAAGGCTACCGATGCAGAACATTTCGAGATGCTCGCGGGAAAAATCAAAGTTGCGTTCAACCAGCGTTACTACAATTCCGAGTTGGGTTACTACGACAACGGCACGCAAACCTCGTGCGTGCTGCCGCTGGCGTTCGGAATGGTGCCGGATGAATTCAAAGCGAGGGTCTTCGCTCATCTCGTTCACAAAATCACGGTGGAAAGCGATAACCACCTCGGCACGGGGCTGATTGGTGGACACTACTTGATGCGCGTGCTGTCGGATAACGGACGCCCCGATCTCGCCTACACGATTGCGACGCAGACGACGTATCCAAGCTGGGGCTATATGATTTCGAAAGGCGCGACCACGGTGTGGGAACTGTGGAATGGCGACACCGCCGATGCCGGAATGAATGCCCGCAACATCGTCATGCTCATTGGCGATCTCAACATCTGGCTGCACGAATACTTGGCTGGCATCCGCCCCGCCGCACCGGGTTTCAAAAAAATAATCATCAAGCCGGAACCTGTCGGCGATCTTACTTGGGCCAAGGCGAATTATGATTCCATTCGCGGGCGGATCAGCAGCGAATGGCATCAATCCGCCGGAACTTTTGATTTGAAAGTCACCATTCCCGCCAACACTGCCGCCACGGTTTATCTTCCGGCCAAAGACGTTCAATCCGTCACCGAAAATGGGAAGGCGCTCGCAAAAATCAGCGGCGTGAAGTCAGTCAAAATGGAGGTCAGCCGCGCCGTGTTAGAAATTGGTTCCGGCGATTATCATTTCGTCGCGGGCCGGTAATCAAAAAGAAAACCTATGATGAAAAAATTGGCGATCCATTGCTTCTTAACCTGCCTGCTCGCGGCCAAAGCCGCCGCCATGAGCGTTGGCCAGTTGCGTTGCGAGCAATTGGAACACCCGGTGGGGATGGATGCGGTTCATCCGCAGTTGAGTTGGATTTTGTCTTCCGACCAGCGCGGTGAGAAACAAACGGCTTACCAAATCTTGGTGGCTTCATCATTGGATAAACTCAAGGCGGACAGCGGCGATCTGTGGGACAGCGGAAAAATAATTTCTGACGCGAGCGCGCAAACAGCTTATGCCGGCAAACCGCTCGTTACCGATCAACGGTGCTTTTGGAAAATCCGCGCTTGGGATCGCGATGGCAAACCGTCCGCGTGGAGTCAGTCAGCATCGTGGAGCATGGGCTTGCTGCAACCGGGAGATTGGATGGCGCAGTGGATCAGCGATCCAATTCTCGCTGACTCGACGAATCGTCCGCTGACGCCAATTCATTGTTATCGCAGCGAGCTGGCGTCGCGTCCCGATGTCGTGAAATGGATCACCCTCGATCTTGGCGCGAGTAAGCGGATGGATTCCGTGGACATCGTTCCCGCGCGTCCGCGCGGCCAGAACAGCGATTTCCGCACGGTGATGTTTCCGTTGCGATTCAAAGTTGAAGCTGCCGACACCAAAGATTTCAGCCACGCGCAAATCATCGTGGACAACACGGGCAAAGATTATCCGAACCCGCGCTACGACGACTGCCGCTTTCAGTTTCCCGCAGTCACGGCGCGTTACATTCGGCTCACGGTGACGCGGCTGTCCTGCTGGGATGGTCAGGATTACGGCGTCGCGCTCGGCGGATTTGTTGTCTTCGATGGCGCGCAGTCCATCGCCGTCGGCGCAGAAGTGGCGTGTTCCGATTCCATCGAGTCGGAACGCTGGTCGAAAAATTTTCTCATGGATGGCCAGCGCACGGTGGGCTTGGTGGATTCGCCCGCGTTGGACGCGGGCATGGCGGACATGGAAAAGAAATTCACCGTGTCGCGCGTGCCGATGTTGCGCCGGGAATTTGAACTCGCTGGTAAAGTTCGTCGCGCCACGCTTTCGGTTTCTGCGCGCGGTTTTTACGAAGTGCGAATCAACGGCCAGCGCGTCAGTGATGAATTACTTACTCCGGGTTTTACCGACTACGATGCGCGGCTTCAGTATCATACTCACGATGTCACCGACTTGCTCAAGCAAGGAACGAACGCCATCGGCGCACTGCTCGGTTACGGCTGGTATGCCGGGCATATGAATCTGTTCGAGATGCGCTGCATCTACGGCTACTTCCCGCAGCTCCTCGCGCAACTCGATGTGGAACTCACCGACGGCTCGCACCTAAAAATCGGCTCGGATGAAAAATGGCGCAGCACGTTGGATGGTCCGGTGCGCTGGTCAGATTTATTGGATGGCGAAGGTTATGATTGCCGGCGCGAAATGGCCGGCTGGGATCAACCTGGTTTTGATGACCACACTTGGAAACCCGTTTGGTCGCAGCCGCGCAATGAAACCTTGCTTGCGTGGAATCGCTGCCAACCCGTGCGCGTCATCCGCGAGTTCAAGCCAGTGGCCGTGAAAGAAGTGAAGCCGGGCGTTTATGTTTTTGATTTCGGCCAGGAGTTCACGGGGTGGTGTCGCCTGAAAACCGATGGCCCGGCGGGAACTCATGTTCGTCTGCGCCACACGGAGATGGCTTTTCCCGATGGCAACATAGATGACGCGACGCTCGTAGGCACGCTGCAAGGCGAAGATTACATTCTCGATGGCAAAGGTGAGCGCACGCTCGAACCGCACTTTACTTATCATGGCTTTCGTTACGTTGAACTTACCGGGCTGCCCGGAAAATTAAAACCTGACACGTTGGTTGCAATCAATGTTCGCTCCGAAGCGGCGGTGACGGGCGAATTCAAATGCTCGAACGAATTGTATAACCAAATTCAAAAAGCCGCCGAGTGGACGGCGGCCAATATGCTTTTTGACGTGCCGAACGGTTGCGCCGCGCGCTCCGAGCGCATCGCGTGGATGGGCGACATCCGGCCTTGTGTGCAGTCCGTGCTGTTCAATTTCGACACCGCGCCGCTCCTGACCAAATACCTCAACGACATTCGCGACGATCAAACGCCAGAGGGACGTTTTACGGACATCGCGCCGCATGCTCATCTTACTGGCACGCCCGTTTGCGTCGGCACACCGGGCTGGGCGGATGCGGGAGTTTCGCTCCCATGGGAACTCTATGTGAACACCGGCGACCAGCGTCTGCTCGCTGAACATTTTGACGCGGCGAAGCGATGGGTGGATTCCATTCATGCCGGCAATCCTGATTTGCGGTGGCGAAATAATCTCGGCCAGAACTGGGACGATTGGTTGAGCGCGGGCAAAGAAACTCCTAGGGAACTTGGTTCAACGGCTTTCTTCGCGCACTCGGCGGATCAGTTGTCGCGCATGGCGCAAGTGTTGGGGCGCAAGGAAGACGCGGAAAAATATCGGGCACTGTTCCAAGACATCCGGCGGGCGTTTGCAAAAAATTATGTCGGCACGAATGGAATCATTGGCGGCACTTCTCCCGGCAAGCCGACCATGCAAGATGTGACAGCGGTTATCCGTTCATTGATGAAAAACGGGAAACTTAATTTCGCCGTGAAGAATGAAACGCTCGGCGGCGATCCCGCGCCGAATCAAATTAAAAAACTTCACCTGAAAATCCGTCGCGGGGGTGAATTGGAAGCGCCGACATTTGTCGAGAACCGCAAGGTTGAACTCGGTGGTGAAACTAATCAGCCGTTGGAAATCATTTCTGCCACCTATGGCGATGACGCTTCGGACTTGGGCGATACGCAGGGCAGTTATGCGCTCGCGTTGCGTTTTGGTTTGCTCGACGAGCCGTTGCGCTCACTGGCCGCCAAGCGTTTGAACGAACTGGTGGTGAAAAATACTTTTCATCCGACCACGGGTTTTTGGAGCAGCATTGAAATGCTATTGGCTTTGACTGACGCTGGCTATCACGAGACGGCGGCGAAAATGTTGACGCTGCGCGATGATCCTTCCTGGGGATACATGGCCAACTACAACACCACGATGTGGGAGTCGTTCAACGCCGACTCGCGAAAAATTTCCCTGAATCATTGGACGCACAGCGCGGTCAGCGAATGGCTCTGGCGCAACGTTGCCGGATTGAATCCTGACGAAACTCATCCCGGCTATCAGTCGTTCACGATTCATCCGCGTCCGACCATGGAAGTTACTTGGTGCAAGGCGAGCTATGATTCCATTCGCGGCCAGATTGTCAGCGATTGGAAAATGGCTGGCAGCAAATTCACGCTCGCCGTCACTGTTCCCGCGAACACGACGGCCACGGTTTATCTGCCGGCGAAGAATATTCAATCTGTCACCGAGAGTGGACGGATTTTATCAAAGGCCACCGGGGTGAAGTTCGTTAAAATGGAAGCTGGCTGCGCGGTGTTGGCGGTTGGCTCCGGCAATTATCGCTTCTTGTCGAACGGATCATAAAAAATAAAAGTGAATCCGGTCGCTGTGGTTTTACGCATATGAAAAATGGTCTTTTAGCTTTCCTAGCGGCGATGACTTTGACGATGCGATCATTCATCACATGAAGCGCACGTACAACATGGACATCGGCGAGCAGACGGCCGAGCGCATCAAGATCGA
>JBEEMY010000221.1:0-5236 GCA_041192415.1 Verrucomicrobiota bacterium
CAAACGGATTCACCGGCAAGGTGCATCATCTCGATGCGCGGGTCGGCGGCACTTTCAAGATGTCCTTCACCAATTTTACGACGCAGAAAAGCCATGCATTCGGTGGAACGTATCTCGAACTCGTGCCGAATGAACGCCTGCGCTACACCGACACGTTTGATGATCCGAACCTGCCCGGCGAGATGATTACGACCGTGACGCTCAAACAAGTTTTCTGCGGCACGGAACTGACCTGCGTGCAGGAAGGGATTCCCGAGATGATTCCCGCCGAGGCGTGCTATCTCGGCTGGCAGGAATCGCTCGTGCTGCTCGGCAAGCTCGTGGAGGCGGAGATTCCCGACCAGCCGTGAACGGACGAAGGCTGATACTTTTCAAAAACAACCCGACATGAAAACCAACCATTCCAAAAATCTCGTGGCCGCACAGCTGCGCCGCCGGTCATTTCTTAAACGCGTGCTGGTGGCCGGTGCCGTCGCCCCGTTCGCGCCGCAACTGATTTTCGCCCAAGCCGGCAAGGCCACGCCGAATGAGCGCGTGAACGTCGCTGTCATCGGCATCGGCAACCGGCCTGCCGAAGTCATCGCCGCTTTCGACAAGACCGGCCTCGCCAACTTCGTCGCGTTCTGCGATGTGGACATGGGCGCCGCGCACACGCTCAAGACATTGGAAAAATTTCCCGACGTGCCGCGTTTTCAGAACGCGGAAAAAGACGCTGATGCACGGCAAACACGTCTACGTTGAGAAGCCGATGGCGCACACGTTTCGGGAGGTTGAACTGATGATGGCGGCGGAGAAGAAATTCAACCTTGCCTGCCAGATGGGCAACCAAGGCCACTCCGAGGCGAACTATTTTCAGTTCAAGGCGTGGACGGACGCGGGCATCATCAAGAACGTCACCAAGATCACGGCGTTCATGAACGGCAAGCGCCGCTGGCACGGCATGAAGGTCGCCGACTATCTCGCCAAGCAGGAAATTCCCGCGACGCTCGACTGGGATCGCTGGCTCGCGACCGCGCCGCAGCATGATTACAACAAGGGATACATTAATGGTGAATGGCGCTCATGGTTCGAGTTCGGCAACGGCGCGCTGGGCGATTGGGGCGCGCACATCTTCGACACCTGCCACGAATTTTTGCAGCTCGGCCTGCCGACCGAAGTCAACGCCGTGAAGCTCGATGGTCATAGCCCGCTGATTTTCCCGCAAGCCTCCACCCTGTCGTTCAAGTTCGCCGCGCGTGGTGCGAAGCCGCCGGTGGAAATGACGTGGTATGACGGCCAGGAAAATCTGCCGCCGTTGCCGAACAATTTTGGCGATGCGCCGCTAGATCCGAACATCCCGCCGCCGTCCAACGCGAGCGGCGCAGCGGACATCAAGGCGAAGCCGATTGGCAAGGTGATTTACGGCGAGGGACTGACGTTCAAGGGCGGCAGCCACGGCGCGATTTTGAAAACGATTCCTGAAGATGCGGAAAAGGATTTGAAACTCCCGGTGGTGCCGAAGAGTTCTTCCAATCATTTCAAAAACTTTTTGCTCGCGGCGAAGGGGCAGGAGAAATGCCGCTCGTCATTTGCGGTCGCTGGTCCGCTGTGCCAGACGATGGCGCTGGGCATCATCGCGCAGCGCGTCAATGCCAAGCTGGAATTCGACGCGGTGAAAAAACAGATCACGAACCACGCGGTTGCCAACAGCCTGCTCGTCGGCCCGCCGCCGCGCAAAGGGTGGGAACAGTTTTACAAAGTGTAGCGCGGGCTTTGGCCGCCGGGTGGGTCAAGTCGCGCCGCGACTTAACCTGACCGCGCAGTAGTCACCTTGTGGCGAGAAAATATTTTTAGGCGCACGAAAGATTCCGTCGCCTGACGCTGCGCTCGGCGACGGCAAAGGTCGCAGCGCGACAAACGCCACCATGCGCGCCACGCATCAATCGTCATCCACCACTTTCACCGCCCATTCGGGATACGGCTTTGCGCCCATCGTCGCGCGCCAGAGAATGCGGTTCAGCACATCCTCGTTGCACTGGTCGGGTTGCGTTAGTGGCAGCTTGGCGGAGGCGACCGAGTCCTTGCGGAGTTGCGCGTCGTCGGTTTTCTTCGCCGGTTTATTCATCTCATCCAGCGGCACGTTGTTCGTCACGACCTCGTAGGCGGTGAAATCCGGCGTGTTGGTGAAGCAGTCGAACATCGGCGTGGCGGTCGCGTCGAACTGGTTCATCGGCGGCAGCCCCAGCATCAGTTCCATCGTGCGGAGCAGACTGGTCTGATTATATTGCGTGCTGACCACCGCGCCACGTTTCGTGAACGGGCTGATGACATACGCCGTCGTGCGATAACCGCTGACGTGATCCCAGCCATTCTGCGGATCATCCTCGATGGCGAAGATGCAGGTGTCCTTCCAAAACGTGCTGTGGCTCACCGCCTCCACAATCTGTCCGAACGCCAGATCGTTGTCCGCCACCTGCGCTTCGGGCTTGGGCGAACCGGCTTTTGTGCCGCTGGTGTGGTCGTTCGGCAGCCAAAAAATCGTGAGCGCGGGCAGATTATCCCGTTGCTCAAACTCCTTGAGCCGCTTGATGAATTTTGCGGCGCGCACCACGTCCGGCACGTCCAAATCCCAGCTCGACCAATCGCGTTCCATAAAATTTCCCAGCGGGGCGATGTCCGGCTCGGCGGTGTAGGCAATGGCGTTTTCGCCGCTGGTGAAATCGCGGTAGCAGTCGAGGAAGGTGATTTTCTTTTTCACCGTTGGATTTTTCCAGCGCTTCTCTGACGTGCTGAATTCGCCGAAGTCGTGCACGGTCTTGCCGTGTGCCAGCGCGTTGTCCCAGATAAAGCCGGCGGGCGAATAGGCGAGCGCATCCGCGCCGTTTTCGCCGAAGCCGCCGCTCGGATAGCTGCGCGCCCAGCCTGCGAAAGAGCGCTCAACATAATCCGTGGCGATGCCGCTGTCAGCCCAGTTGTGACCGTCCGCGCTCAAGATGCCGGAGCAGTAGGTATTGTCCAGCAACGCAAATTCGCGGACGAGCCGGTGCTGATTTGGCGTCACGCGCTCGCCGAAATTGCAGAGCGTGCCGTCGCCGTTGCCCGTCGTCACATCGCCAAGAATCTGGTCGTAAGTGCGGTTCTCTTTGATGATGTAGATGACATGTTGGAACACGCTCGCCTCCCCGGCGCGTTCTGGCACCGGCACCGGCGCACGGTTGGGACGCGGCGGCAACTTGGCTTGCGCGAGCAGCGGATAACGCAGATTCGCCAGTGACGTCTGCGTGAATTTGGCGAGCTGGCTTTTTGACGGCACGGGAATGACCGACAGCGAACCGTAGTGTTGTTTGGTGGCAAAACCAAATCCCGTCGCGCCCAGTTTCGCCTTTTCTGTTTTCGTGCCGATGCCTTTCATGTTCGCCACGCAGATTTTTTTTCCGCGCGCATCAAACGCCAGCCCGCTGGGAAACCAGCCGGTGGGAATCAGCCCGAGCAACTTCGTCGCGCGCGGCGCGAATTGAAAAACCGCCACGGCATTCTGCGAACCATTGGCGCAGTAGAGAATTTTTCCCGAAGCGTCGAACGCGAGCGCGACCGGCTGCGCGCCAAACGGGTCGCCGGGATTTTGCCGCGCGGTGATGGTCTCCACCACTTCATCGCTCCGCGTATCAATGACGCTCAACAGATCACTGCCCGCGCTCGCGGCGACGAGCCAGCGGCCATTCGGCGACAACGCCAGCGCGCCCGCGTGCGGCCCGATGACAATTTCACACGCCTGGAAGAAGCCGTCGCTCCCGGTCAGATCAATCACGCTGACCGAGCCTTCGTTCGCGATGCCGCGCGCGTCCACGCGCACGCGCGTGCCTTGCCCCGCCGGCCCGGCCACGTTGCCCGCAACGGGACGGCGTCCACCCCAGTTGCTGACGTAAATTTTGTTTTTGCAAAGCACGAGCTCCAGTGGCGCAACGCCAACATCCCACGACCGCAAAACTTTTCCCGTCGCCGCTTCCAGTTCCAAAAGCCGGTTCGATAAGTTGAGCGCGGCGTAAATTTTTTTGCCGTCCGCCGAAACCGCAATGCCCGCAGGAATGTCATTCGTGCGCTTGGCCAGATTCACCGGCGGCAAGGCGATGGAAAAGAGTGGGGAAATTTTCCTGTCTTTCGCCACGCTAAAAACTTTCACGTCGCCGGTGACGTTCGCGAGGTAGAGGCGCGTGCCGTCCGGGGAAAATTTCAAGCCCGCGTAACTCATCTGTGCCTTCTCGTCGGCATCCAGAATGGCTTCCACCGCTGGCGATGGCTCGAGAATTTTCCCCGAGGGCAGCGCGACGTGCTGCAAAACTATTCCCGTCACCGGGTCAACCGCCACGAGTTCGTGCGTCAGCCCGGCGGTCACGAGGATTTTTCCATCCGGACTCAACACCAGCGCCTGCGGCCTTGAGCCGGGCAGTTCGATTTGCGTGCCAGCGGGCGTGACGATTTGGTTGACGGGCGTGATGAGCGCGCTGCCGTCGCGCCCGACCAGCGCCGTGGTGGCCGGAAAGGTGTCAGCGAAAAGTTTTTGAAAATGAAACGCGACGAGCGCGAGGACGGCGAGACGGATGAATGATTTCCTTTTCATTGTATTCAATAATGAAGGTGAGACGCTGGCGGGGGCAAGCCGCGTTACAGTGAAATTGGGGCGCTGGTCTCCGACCCGGCGCGTTACCGTTGGAGTTCAAGCTTTAGCTTGTTCGGGGAGCGCGCTGAAGCGTGAACTCCAACTCACCAATCATCCCCAGTTGTGACGATGGCGCAGCGGCGCGAATCTGCCACAATCAGAAACCAAACCCGAAGCCCAAACGTCTGTTACGATGAATTCCCTCTCCATGAAACGATTATTCTTATCCGCTGTTGCCGCGCTTTTTGCCGTGTCCGTTCGCGCGCAGACCAATCCGCCAACCCAATGGATTGACCCCGACACCGGCCACCGCGTCGTGCAGCTCTCCACTGAGCCGGGCAGCGAAAGCCTTTACTTCAACCTGAATCCGTTCACGCCGGACGGGAAAAGCATGGTCATCACCACGAGCAACGGTATCTCGCTCGTGAATCTCGAAACGCGCGCGGTGGAACAAATCATCGAAGGCCGCACGCACATCATCATGGTCGGGCACAAGACCGGGCAGATTTATTACGCCACGCGCAAGATCGAGAACGGCGTGACGAACCAGTGGGTGTGCTCGTTCGATCCCAAGACCAAGGCCGTCCGCGAAATCCTCAA
>JBEEMY010000222.1:0-4706 GCA_041192415.1 Verrucomicrobiota bacterium
AGTCCGCCGAGTTCGCTCATCTCCAGCGTGCCGGTCTGCTTGTAGATGTAGCCGCTCAATGCGAACGTCAGCGCCGCAAGAAATCCGTGCGCGACCATAATCAACACCGCGCCCGTGATGCCGATGAGGTTCAGGCTCGCGATGCCAAGGAAAATAAAGCCCATGTGCGCCACGCTGGAATTACCGATGAGCAGGTTCAAATCTTTTTGGCGCATCGCGACCCAGCCGACATACAGAATGTTTCCGACGCAAAGCCACGCGATGATGTTCGCCCAGCTTTGAGCCGCTTCCGGCAACATCGGCAACGCGATGCGGATCAAACCGTAGATGCCGAACTTTTTCAGCACGCCCGCGTGCAGCATCGCGGTCGGCGACGGCGCGACGCCGTAACCAAGCGGTGCCCATGAGTGAAACGGCCACAGTGAAACCAGAATGCCGAAGCCGAACAGCAGCAGCGGGAAAATGAAATGCTGGGCGTTGTCCGAGAACGGATGGGCCTTGACGTGTTCGATGAGCTTCGGGATGTCGAACGTGTTCGCGCCGGATTGCAGATAAAGTGCGATGAGGCCGATGAGCGCGATGAGTGCGCCGATGCTCAAATACAGCGTGATCTGGAACGTGGCGTAGTTCTTCTTTTCACCGCGGCCCCAGACGCCGATCATGATGAAGGTCGGCACCAGCGCGAGTTCGTGCAGGAAATAAAAGAAGAACAAGTCCAGCGACGCGAACGCGCCGAGGATGCCGCCGGTCATCACGAGCAGCAGGATGTAAAATTCCTTTTCACGCGTCTGAATTTCCCACGAGCAGAGCGCAGCGGCGAAGGCGACAATCGCGCCCATCAAAATCAGGCCGACGTTGATGCCGTCCACGCCGACGTGATAGCTGATGCCGAGCGATTCGACCCACGGAATCTGCTGTTCAAACTGGTAGCCAGCCGCGCCGGGCACGAACTGCGCGAACATCTTTACCGCCAGCACCGCCGAGATGAGCGTGGCCAGCACCGCGATGGCGCGGATGATGACGCGGTAATTGCGCGGCACGACGATGAGCGCCAACGCCGCCAGCAGCGGCCAACCTGCGATGTAAGTCAGTATGGACATTTTATTTTCCCAAAACGAAATAGAGCACCAGCGCCACGCCGAGCACGAACAGGAAGGCGTAGGTCTGGAGGTTGCCGGTTTGCACGAGGCGCAGCGCGCGTCCGCTCAAATCCGTGCCGCCGCGAATCACGCCGATGATCGCGCCTTCCAAAATCCAGCGGTCAATGAAATCAAAAACCGCCGCGATGAAATCATGCAGGCGGACAAACGTGGCCTCGTAAAGTTCGTCGAAATAAAATTTGTTCTTCATCGCCGTGGCCAAACCGCCGAGTTTCTTGGGCAGCGGGTCGCTGTCGGCATTTTTGTAGAGCATGAAAGCCAGAAACAAACCGACGGCGACAGCACCGAGACCGCAGGCCATCGGGAAAGGCTTGCTGAGCGGTTCCATTAACTGTTGAGAGACGGAAAGCGCTTCGTGTTCGTGCGACAGCTGCGAGCCGTAGTTGTTCGCGATGCCGATGAAACCGCCGGCGAACGAGAACACGGCGAGGATGATTAGCGGCAGCGTCATCACCAGCGGCGATTCGTGTGCGTGTTTCGCGTGGTCGGATTTTTCCTTGCCGAAGAAAACGACGAAGAACAAACGGAACGTGTAGAATGTCGTCAGTGCGGCCACGAAAACGCCGACGCCGAAGAGAATATAATTATGCTGCTCCAGACATTGCGCGAGAATCGCATCCTTGGAATAGAAACCGCTGAACGGCGGGACACCGCACAACGCGAGCGTGCCGATGGTGAAGGTCAAAAATGTGATGGGCATTTTCTTCCGCAGGTTGCCCATTTTCCAAATGTCCTGCTCGTGGTGCATCCCGATGATGACGGAGCCGGCGGCGAGGAACAGCAGTGCTTTGAAAAATGCGTGCGTGGTCAGATGGAACATCGCGGGCGTCGGGCCGTTCAAACCGACCGTCATCACCATGTAGCCGAGCTGCGAGAGCGTGGAGTAGGCGATGATGCGCTTGATGTCATTTTGCTGCACGGCCATGAGCGCGGCGAGCAGCGCGGTGAAACCGCCGATGTAGGATATGATGTGGAGCGAATCGGCGTTGAATAGAAACAACGTGCGGCAAAGCATGTAAACACCGGCGGCCACCATCGTCGCGGCATGGATCAAGGCGGACACGGGCGTTGGGCCTTCCATCGCGTCGGGCAACCAAACGTGCAGCGGGAATTGCGCGGACTTGCCCATGCAGCCGCAGAAAATTAGCAATGCGGCAACCGTCGCACAGCAGCCGAGCGCGGCGGGGTTGGCGACCATGATGGATTGCAGCGCACCGAAACTCAACGAACCGAGCAGACCCCAAACCATCAGGATGCCGAACAGGAAACCGAAGTCGCCGAGACGATTGACGATGAACGCTTTTTTTGCGGCGTCGCCAGCGCTGGGTTTTTCAAACCAGAAACCGATGAGCAGGTAGCTGGACACGCCGACCAGTTCCCAGAAGATGAACATCATCACAAAATTATTCGCGAGGACGATGCCGAGCATCGAGAAAGTGAACAGGCTCAAGCACGCGAAGAAGCGCGCCATGCTGGCGTCCTCGTGCATATAGCCGTAGGAATAAATGTGAATCAGACCGCCGACGCCGGTGACGACGAACAACATCATCATGCTCAAGGCGTCGAGCTTCAGGCCAAAATCAATTTGCAATCCGCCGATGGAAAGCCAGTTCGTCGAGGTTTCGCCGCTGAACTGAATCCCGTTCGCTTGGACGAAAAGAACCGAAAGGACAAACCCGGCGACGACCGCGCCGATGGAGATGAGGCTGCTGACGGTTTTGTTGCGGAGGAAAAAGAGCGTTATCACCGCCGCTGACAGCAGCGGCAGAAACAAAATCAGCCAAGGAAAAAGTTCGTGTTTCATCCGTCAGAGTTTCATCGAGGTCAAATCTTCAACGTGAGCGGACTGGCGTTTGCGGTAGAGCGCCACGATCAGCGCGAGGCCGACCGCCACTTCCGCCGCCGCCACGGTGATGATGAAAAACACCAGCACCTGGCCATCGAGCTTGTTGTTGAACCGCGAAAAAGAGACGAGTGCGAGGTTCGCCGCGTTGAGCATCAGCTCCAGCGACATGTAAATCACCAGCAGGTTGCGGCGCATGATGACGCCGAGCAGCCCCAGGCTGAACAGCATGAAGCTCACGAACAAATAATGATGGAGGCCGACGTTCATGTTATTCGAGTTTCTTTTTGCTCAACAGGATCACGCCGACCATCGCCACGAGCAGCAGCACGGAGACGATTTCAAACGGCAGCGTGTATTGCGTGAACAGGAGTTTGCCGAGCGCGTAGGTTTCGCCTTCGAGTGTCGGCTCGGCGGCGTTAGGTTTGACGGTGGCGAGCGCCTTCAGAAAAATACTCACCACAATGCCAACGGAAACCAACCCGGCGGCGAGGCCGAAAAATTTAATGCGACGGCGTTGCTCTTCCTTCAAGTCGAGCAACATGATGACGAACAGGAACAGCACCATGACCGCGCCGGCATAGACGAGAATCTGCACCGCTGCGAGAAAGAACGCGTGCAGCAGCAGGAATAAACCGGACATCGAAATGATGGTCAGCACGAGAAACATCGCGCTGGTGACGGGATTGCGGCTGAATGGATTCGCGACCACGAGCACGGCGCACAGCAGCGTCAGCGCCGCGAAGACGTAAAACAAAACGTCCGTCACGTTGCTGGCACTCAATAAATTGTTGATCTGTTCCATCTGATTAGAGCTTCACCGGAAAATTTTCCTGCGCCTTCGCTTCATCCAGTTTGTTTTTCCACTTCTGGATGCCGGGGCTGACGCCGCCGAGTGCGAGAAGTTTTTCTTTGTTGTAAATCATCTCTTCGCGGCTCGTGCCGACGAGGGAATAATCTTTCTGCAAGAAAATCGCCTCTTCGGGGCAGACTTCCTGACAGAAGCCGCAGTAAATGCAGCGGAGCATATTGATCTCAAATTCCGCCGGCATCTTCTCGGCGTTCGTGCGATCGGCGGATTTGCCGGTGTCGCCGGGCGGCGTGATGCGGATGGCTTTCGGCGGGCAGACAAATTCGCAGAGCTGGCACGAAACGCATTTCGTGTGGCCTTCCTGATCCTTCACGAGATACGGCGCGCCGCGATAATTTTCCGGCAGCGTCCACTTCTGTTCGGGATACTGCATCGTCACGACCTTGCCCTTGATGAGCGTGGAGTAGGCGTGCTTGAGCGTGACTTTCAATCCGCCGACAATCGCCGGCAGATAAAGTTTTTCCCAAAACGTCAATGGTTTGCGGTCAACGATCATTGGTTAATCCTCAATCCGAAATTTCCTTCGCGCCGACAAATTTTGTCAGCTTCTCAAACGGAATGTCCACGATCAGCTTCTGGCCGTCGGAGAAAGTCAAAATCGTCGCGACGCGCGTCGGCTGCATGGCGATGACGTATTCGGTGTTGAAACAAAACTCGGCGTTCTTGCCGGTGATGTCGTCCGTCAATGTTGTTTTGATGAATGCCATAACGGTTCAGTTTATTTTGACGACTTGAACCACAGCCAGAGAGCCGTGGCCAAAATGTTCACCAACGCGAGCGGCAGAAAACGCCGCCAGCCCAAATCCATCAACTGGTCGTAGCGGAAACGCGG
>JBEEMY010000223.1:0-6562 GCA_041192415.1 Verrucomicrobiota bacterium
AGGTTCTGGCGCACCACGCGCATCGTCCGGCGGGCCAGCGCCACGGCCGCCGGCACCTCGGCGAGGCGGCTGCCGAGCACGATGAAATCGGAGCGCTGCTGCGCGAGTGCGCTGCCATGCGCGAGTGCGAACGAGGCATCGGCGCGGGCCAGCACCGGGCCATCGTTGAGGCCGTCACCGACCATCAGCACGACGTGTTGTTGCGCCTGCATCGCGGCCACCGTGGCGAGCTTGGTTTCGGGCGTGGCTGCGCCGCGTGCGTCAGCAATCGACAGGCGTTGTGCGAGGGCCTGCACCGCGCCCGGGCCATCACCGGAAAGCAGTTGCACACGCAAGCCCAAGGTGCGCAAAGCGGCCAGCGCTTTCGGTGCATCGGCACGCACGGCTTCGTCGAACTCGAAGCGCACACGCTCTCGTTCATTCGAAGGCAGCGCGCCGAAGGCAACCGCCGTGCCGCTGATGTGATACCCGCTGATGTAGTCGGCAAGATTTACGCTGGCGTTGGCGTAACCGGAAGAATTGCCGATGCGGAAATCGCCGCCCGCACTGTCCGTGCCGAGATTCAATTGCCCGGTGAACGCCGACCAATTGCCATCCAGTTCGGTGCGGACGTAATAGACGTTCACGTTCAACGTGCCGCCGCCGGTGAGCGTGCCGTAAAGATTCACGCGGTCATCGCCATAAATTGTGGCGGCGGAATTCGTCGGCACGATGAGATTCCAGTAGCAGGTGTCGTAGCTGCCGCTGTCGCTGAACATCCGCAGCGTGGCGTTGGACATGGTGAGGGTGGTGTTGCCGTTGCCGCCGGGACCGACGCCGAGGCCGTATTGATTCGCCGTGCCGCCGCCGAGCGAGACTGTGCCGCCGTAAATAAAAGTTTGTCCGGTGAAGGTATTGTTCACGCTCAAGGCCAACGTTCCCGCGCCAGCTTTTTTCAGCGCGCCCGCGCCGGTGATGATGCCCGCGATGGTCAACTGGTCGCTGCTGTTCGCCACATCAATCGTGTTCGTGCCGGCGTTAATCGTCATGCCGCGATCCGTGTAAGATTCGCCCGCAATGCGGAGCGTGGGGCTGCCGGACAAAATTAAATTCGTCGAGCCGCCGGGCGGATTGCCGAGCGGGCTGGCGTAACCAACGGCATCGAGTTCGGCCACGACGAGCGTGCCGCCCGCCAAAATGGTTTTGCCGGTGAAGGAATTGTTCGGCGCGGAAATCGTGAGCGTGCCGGAATTGGTTTTCGTCAAACCCGTCGCGCCGATGATGCCGCCGCTACCGGCGAGCGTGTAATTGTTCGTGCTGTCCACGACGAGGTTGGAGCAGATGAGATCGCCGGTCACCGTCACCGTGGGATTGGCGACGCCGGTGTTGTCGAAACGCACGGTGTCGTTGGGCGCGAATTGGTCGGGCGTGACGCCGTTGAGCCAGTTGGACGAGATAAGTAAATCCCACGCGTTGCCGTTTTGCCCGCCGGTCCAGACGAGCGTGGCGGGCGCGCGATAACTTTTTATGACGAGCGCGATTTGCCCCGGCGGATTTGTGAGCGCGACGGGAACGCCGGTGAGGCCGGACACGGTGAAATTATTCAGGCTGCCGCTGAACGTGCCGGAATAATTCACGAGCGGATAGACGCTGCCGGCGGGCAGGGTGGCGTTGAGTTTGTGGATGACGAACTGGTTCGTGCCGGTGACGGTGAGGTTGCCAACGATGACGAGCAGGTCATTCGTCTTCGTTGCGCCGCTAGCGTCGTCGGACAAATCAAAATCATTCAACGTGCGTCCGTTCATCGTGAGGTTGTTGGCGATGGTGAATGTGCCGGGCGAGTTTGTGCCTTGGCCGGGCGACACGCCCGCGCCTTCGTTGAGCGAGACGGTGGAGTTGACTACGCCGTTGCCGCCGAGCCGGCCATCGAGCCACACGCCGCCGCGCACGGTGATGGGTGAGTTGGGCAGCGCGCCATTGATGATGAGCGCGCCTTCGCTGATGAGCGTCTTGCCGGTAAAATTATTCGTGCCGTTGAGCGTGAGTTTGCCCGCGCCGCCCTTGGTCAATTTCGTCGCGCCGTCGAGCGAACCGCTGCTGCTGTCGAACGTGAAATTTTTCGGCGCATGAATCCGCACGTCGCCCGGCGTGAGCGAACCGGCGAGCGTGATCGCCGCGTTGTTCGACCCGGTGAGATCGAAAAGAACCGTGTCGCCGGAATTGAAGGGCGCGGGATTCGTGTTGTCGTTGCCGACGTAAAACCAGTTCGTGCGCCAGTTCGCCGTGGACGCGGCGTCCCAGACATTCACGCCGTCGCCGTGCCAGACAAGTTTCGCGTCGGACACCGGCGGCGTGGGTGGCGGCGGCATTTGGTTGCCGAGAAAATAATCCACATAGCTTGCCTGATAATAACCTTTGCAAGTGGATTGGTCGCGATAGCCGGGATTTTGCATGAGGCAGTAGAGGCGATTCGTCGCCGAAATTTTTGTCGTATAGACGCGCAGCGCGGCGTAGTCACTTTGCACGAGAACGATTTCCTCGCGCCAGTCGCCCAGGATGTCGCCCCAGAACGCGGCGCGTCCGCCGTAGGCTTGATGCGTGGAATATGCGCCGTCGTCGTTGTAGATGCTGAAGATGCGATCCGCGCCGCCGGTAGCGGGATTGAATTTGTTGATGACGGGATTCAACGCGCCGTTGCCCGCGCCGTCTTCGAGTTCGCGCGCGAGGTCGGCGTCCCACCAAAGCGCTTCGGGCGGCCAGATGCTGTTGGCAAAAATCTGGTTGCCCTTGCAGTCAAAAATTCCCGGCTGCGTGGAATAAAATTCCAAACCGCGATGGCTTGAATCCATGTCGAACGTCGTGCCGCGTCCGACATCAGCGATGCCGCCGGAATACCATTTCTTGATGATCGCGCCGCTGCCCACGTCAATGAGCGCCGTCGCCAGCAGCGTGGAGTTGTTCTGCTGGATGGAAAACATTTCCAGCCCCGGACGATCGGGGTCAATGTCCGTGACGTGGAAACGGTCGCCGTGAATCAGCTCCGTGTCGAAGAGCGTCTGGCCGTTCACGCCGGACAGCACCGAGCCGACATCCACCGAATCGTCAATGCCGTCGTGGTTCACATCCATGATGCGGATTTGGTGTCCCCACGATTCGTTCGCGCCTGGTGCGGGAGTTTGAAACCAGCGGCGTGTCAACTGGCCGTTGCGATAATCGTAGGTCATGGATTCGCGCTGGAAGGCTTGCGAAGCATTTCGATTTTCGCAGCGAATCAACAGGCTCGGCCGAATCCCATCGGCATAAATGATTCCGAAATGCGAATTCATCGGACCATCGGCTGGCCACATATTCGTGATGATGGTGCGGGCAAGTTCATTCCCAGTCAGGCCGTCGAGGATGGACAGATACTGCTCGGTGTCGTTGGGGCCGGTGATGGTCGAACCGTTCGGCAACACCACGCCGCGCGCGGTGCGGATGCAAACTTCCGCTTTGCCGTCGCCGTCCAAATCATAAACCGTCACGCAGTCGCCGTGGCCGATGCTGATGGCCGATGCGCCCGGCTCGATGTTGTATTGGTTCGTGCTGTTGTAACCGCAGTCCAGTTGCCAGAGCAACGTGCCGTCGCGTTTGTAGGCTTGGAGGTATTGATTGACGCTGCCGGTCAGCGACGGACGATCCACGACGTAATCATACTCGCCATCGCCATCGAGATCGCCGACCCAGCAAAATTTTACATCGTAAGGCGGATACGCCCCGCCCGTCACCGGCGCGAGCGGCCAGGATAAATACTGGCGCACGGGTGAATTCGCCGCGAGGCCGCTCGCCGCGCTCGGAAAACTTTCCACGCCGTTGGTCACCGCCACGACATACCACGCGTTCGACACGGTGAAATTTGCACCGGAGTCGAGATAGTCCGTCGTGTTCGTGAGCGGGAGGGAATTTAATTTCACGCCCGCACCGCCATTGGCCGAGCGATAGAGATTGAAACCCACATCCGTCGGATCCGTCGCCAGCAGCCGCCAACCAACGTAAGCCTGCGTCGTGGTGGAGTGCAGCGTGACGACCCCGCGCCCGAGCTTCTCCATCTGGCGCTGGGCGAACAGTGGCATCAGCGTGGAAAAAAATACCGCCGCGAAGGTCAGGCGGCGGAGCGTTTTGCTGCTAAAAAATAAAATCATTGGGGACGCGCATAAGCTACCCCATTCCCGCCGCCAACGCATCGCCGGAACTGGTGACAGCCGGTGCTTGCAGTTGCCGATGCTTGCCGTTTCAATCTGCGCGATGAATTCAGCCGCGCCACCTGCGCCATGGGAAAAGTTGCTCGACGGACGCTTCGACTCGAAGCATCCGGGGCGCACGCTTTGGAGTTTGTTTTCCGACCAACGCGGGCGCGTGGCGGCGGCGGTGGCGCTCTACATCATCAAGCAATCGCCCGGTTCGCTGCTGCCGCTCGCCGTGGGCATGATTGTGGACACGCTGACGAACGGCGGCGACGGCGCGTTTCATCGCATCCTCTGGATTGCGGGCGTGTATTTTCTGCTGCTGCTGCAAAATCCTTTTGTCCACACCAGTTTCGTGAGGCTCATGAGCGGTTCGTTGCGGCATATGCAATTCAATCTCCGCAGCGCGCTCGTGGAACGGCTCCAGCAACTTTCCATCACGTTCTATGAGGAGAAACAATCCAGCGCGCTGCAAACAAAAATTCTCCGCGACGTGGAGACTCTGTCGCCACCTCTTGCACACGGGGCTGAATGGCCTGCTCGTCATCACCTACGTCACCGTCATCGCGCTCGTGAAACAGCCGTTGCTCGCGCTGTATTTTCTCATCACCGTTCCGGCGGGCGTGGCGCTGCTCAAACTTTTTGACCGTCGCTTCAAGGAACAATACAAAGCCATGCGCGTCGAGACCGAGCAGATGAATGCCCGCGTCGGCGAAATGATTCAGATGCTGCCCGTCACGCGCGCGCACGGCTTGGAATCAGTCGAGACACGCGATGTGCGCAGCGTGTTCGAGCGCATCCGCGAGCGCGGGATGCAGGTGGACACGCTCACGGAATTCTTCGCGTCGAGTTCGTGGTTCACCTTCATGCTGTTCCAACTCGCGTGTCTAGTTTTCTCCGCATGGCTCGTCGTGCAGCATCGCATCACCGTCGGCGACGCCGTGATGTATCACACGTATTTCGGAATGCTCATCGGCGCGGTGCAGCAATTTTTAAGCGTTTTCCCCGCGCTCGCGCAAGGTGCCGACGCCGTCCGCTCGCTCGGCGAAGTTTTGGAAGCCGAACAAGTCGAGCGCAACGACGGCAAACCATCCGCGCCCGTCCCGCTGCGCGGCGAAATTGTTTTTGAAAACGTTACCTTCAATTATCCGCGCGGACGCGAAGTGGCGTTGAAAGAAGTTTCGCTGAACATCAAAGCGGGCGAAACCATTGCGTTCGTTGGCGAATCCGGCGCTGGTAAATCTACGCTCGTGAATCTCGCCATCGGTTTTCGCTCGCCGACGGCGGGAAAAATTTCTCTGGATGGTCATGATTTGCGCGACCTGGATTTGCGGACGTATCGCCGGCAGATCGGCGTGGTGCCGCAGACGACGCTGCTCTTCAACGGCACACTGCGCGAGAACGTGACTTACGGTCTGGAAAAAATTTCCGACGACGCGCTCTGGAAAATTCTTGCCGATGCGAACCTCTCGGAATTCGTCCGAGCGTTGCCCAAAGGCTTCGACACGCCACTCGGCGAAAGCGGCACGCAGCTTTCCGGCGGCCAACGCCAGCGGCTCGCCATCGCCCGCGCGCTCGTGCGCGATCCGCGCCTCGTCATCCTCGACGAAGCCACGTCCGCGCTCGACACCGAATCCGAACGGCTCGTGCAGGAAGCGCTCGTGCGCCTGACCAAAGGCCGCACCACACTCATCGTCGCGCATCGTTTCTCCACCATCCGCCACGCGCACCGCATCGTGGTGTTGCACGGCGGAAGAATTGTGGAGCAGGGGACGCAGGCGGAACTCATGGCGCAAGGGGGACAATTTTCCCGGCTGGCGAAGTTGCAGGCGGTTGCAAAATAACCCCACCGATTGAGCGTTTGCCCGAGGTTTCAGTTGGTGGTTCAAGTCGCGCTGCGACTTGAACTGACCGCGCAGCGGTTACTTTGAGGTGTGAAAATTTTCAGGCTCACGAACGCTTCCGTCGCCTGACGCTGCGCTCGGCGACGGCACTGGCCGCAGCGCGGCCAGTGCCACCAATCTTGTTGCTTGCGCGCACGGGTTTGGAAAACGGAGTCAACTTGGCTTCGTCCGCTTCGGCGTTTTCTTTTTTACTGCGGCGATGGCGATGGCCTTCCGCGCCCACAGCACCAGCTCGTGCGGTTGCTCTAAAACCTCCGGCGGCACTTCGTGATAAGCCATCGTCATTACTTTGCCCTTCATCTCGTAGGTGAACGGCTCCATGCCGCGCTCGATGAATTCTTTTTCCGTCACCGCGTCCGTTTTGAAAAACAGTCGGCCCTCATCCAGAATACCGAAGAATTTTTCGCCGCAATAAATCCCATGCGCACCGAACATCGCCTTCGCGCGCACATCCGGCAG
>JBEEMY010000224.1:0-4684 GCA_041192415.1 Verrucomicrobiota bacterium
AGTTTTGTGCGGTCAAAAATCGTGGCTACGCGTCCGGCGCACTTGTAAAGCACCTGACTAGGTTTCGTTGAAAAATAAAAACGCCGGGCGGAAAAATTCCACCCGGCGGTTTTTTTTTTTCTGGAGTCTTACTTTTTGCAGCACTTCGCGCAACCGGCGGCATCCGTGCAGCACTTCGCGCAGGTGGCGTGGTCAACGCAGCAGGAGCCATCACAGGCATGAGCCGCAGGTTTGGAGCAGGAGCTACAGCTCTTGCAACCGGAGGTGAACAATAATCCGGCGGCGCAGACGGCGCCGAGTATCAGCATTTTCATTTTTAGTTTTTCCTTTCGTCGTAGGTTCGTTCGGTTGTTTGCTGGTCGCTGCCGCCCACGTTCGGCTGCGCCAAATTCTTCCATTCCCGCTCGCGTAGCCAGCAGAAAATAACCGGCGTTAAATCATTTTGCAGCCAGCCCATGCCAGCCATGCCACGCCATGATGCCGGCCAGCACCACCAGCAGGACACAAGAAACATACGGAGCGCGGCGCACCATTTCGCCGAAACCTTTGAAGCGCTTCTCGGCGTGACGCACGCTCCACGCGGCCAGCACGCCTGTAGCCACCATGGTTAGTGCGAGGCCGAAACTGAACGCACCGACCATCGCAAAACCGAGCGCCGTTTTTTTCAATTGCAGGCATACCAGCAGCACCGTGAATGCTGCCGGACACGGCATCAATCCGCCGGTGACGCCGAATAAAATAATCTGCGGCGTGGTGACGGCGCGACCGGCAAAGCGCTGGGCGATGTCCTGTGAATGTGCTCGTTCGTGCGCGTCCTGAAATGCTTCGCCGTCTTCGTGATCGTGATGATGGTGCGCGTCCTCGCGAAATTCCACGCGGCAGGCGTGGTGGTGATGGCCGTGGCCAAGCGTCACGGTCGCGTCGAATTCATGCGGCTCCGGGA
Source organism: Verrucomicrobiota bacterium (assembly GCA_041192415.1). Classification (GTDB taxonomy): domain Bacteria; phylum Verrucomicrobiota; class Verrucomicrobiia; order Limisphaerales; family UBA11358; genus UBA11358. The sequence goes on from JBEEMY010000224.1 coordinate 944, forward strand.
TGTCGGCGGTGGATTCGAGAAAATCTTTTTTGGCAATGAATTGAAAAATTTGTCGCGCGCCATCAGGACGAACCGTTTCTAGTGACACGTCTTTGGCGGCAGGCAGATGCTCGCCCTTTGGCGCACGGATTTGAAACACCGGCGGCACACCGTCCTCAAAAACGCTCAACTCCAGTTTGCCGTGGCCCATGTCCAGCGTGAATAGCTCGCTGTGCGCGTGGCCATGCGCGTGGTCATGGTGATGATGCGCGGCCGCGTGCAATTCCCGGCGCGTGCGGAAAAACATCCACGCCGCCAGCGCTAGGATCATCACGGCGGAACCGAGTTGCAGATACGGCTCGACGGATTCCGCGTTCCACTGGTTGCCGAAGTGCAGCGCGGCGGCAGCAAGAATCCAGATGATGAGTGAATGCGAGATGGCGGCGGACAAACCGAGTAGCACCGCTTGCCCAATCGTCCCGCGAATGGCGACGATGAACGCCGCCATCATGGTCTTGGAATGCCCCGGTTCCAGCCCGTGCAACGCGCCCAACAAAATCGCCGCCGGGATGAACAGCCAAAGATTGGTCGAGCCACTTTGAACTGCGTGCAGAAAATCATTCATGTTTGGATGGTAAGGTTGTCACTCGGTTTGTCATTCGCAATTCCCGCTCGCGTAGCCAGCAGAAAATCACCGGCGTCACGATGAGAATATGGATGAGACTGCTCACCATGCCGCCGATAACCGGCGCGGCAATCGGTTTCATCACTTCCGCGCCCGTGCGCGTGCTCCACAAAATCGGCAGCAGGCTCGCGACAATCGTGGCGACGGTCATCACCTTCGGACGCAATCGCAAACACGCGCCGTCTTTCACGGCTTGGATTAAATCCGCGCGGGAAAATTTTTCACCGCGCTCAGCCATTTTCTTTTTCACCGCCTCGTCGAGATATACAACCATCACGACGCCAGTTTGAATCGCTGTTCCGAATAGCGCGATGTAGCCGACCCACACGGCGACACTGAAGTTGTAGCCGAGCCACCATTGCAGGAACACGCCGCCGGTCAGCGCGAATGGCACGGCCAGAATGACGTGCGCGGCTTCCTTGAAACTGTGATAGATGATGTAGAGCAAAATAAAAATCACGAACAGCACCATCGGCACGATGACTTGCAACGTGTGCTGCGCGCGGATCTGGTTTTCGTATTGGCCGCTCCATTCAATCGTCATGCCCGGCGGCAGCGAAACTTCCTGCGCCACGCGCGCCTGGATTTCATTCACGAAGCCCGCGAGGTCACGGCCTTGCACATTCCCCTGCACGAACACGCGGAGGCGTCCGTTCTCGCTGACGATTTCGCTGGGGCCAATTTCGCGCTTGATGCTGGCGAGCGCCGCGAGTGGCACAAATTTTCCGCCGCTGACGGGAACCAAAATGTCGCCGAGCCGCTCGATGTCATCGCGTTCGCCTCGATCCACGCGCACTTGAATCGGGATGCGCTCGCGTCCCTGAATCGCGGTGGTCACATTCACGCCGCCGATGCCGGCCTCGACGACATCCAACACGTCCTGAACGCGCAGGCTGTGATGTGCGAGCGCGGTGCGGTCCACTTCGATTTCGAGATACGGTTTGCCCTGCGTGCGCGACGCGGCCACACCGACCGCGCCGGGTATCTGCCGCACAACGCGCTCCACCTCGAACGCTTTTTTCTGCAACGCATCCAGATTGTCGCCGAGAATTTTTATGCCGACCTGCGCGCGGATGCCGGTGCTGATCATCAAAATGCGGTTTTCAATCGGCTGCAAGAAACCGGGAACGTAGCCGGGCATCAGCGATAATTTTTCCGCCAGCTCGGCGATGAGTTTGTCCTTCGTCATGCCCGCGCGCCATTGCGATTCGGGCTTGAGCATGATGGTGGTCTCGATCATCTCCACCGGCGCGGGATCGGTCGCGGTTTGCGAGCGCCCCAGTTTGCCGCCGACGGATTCCACTTCCGGCAGTTGTTTGATGACTTGGTCTTGCCACGCCATGATGCGTTTCACTTCCGTGAGCGAGGTGCTGGGCAACAGCACCGGCATGAAGAGCAAACTGCCTTCGTTCAACGTCGGCATGAATTCGCTGCCCATGCCGCGCGGGAGTTTGGCCGCAAATTCAGGGTTGATGGCTGATAGTTGATTGACCAAGAGTTTCGGCACACCGAACGCCAGCGTCAGTGCGATCATGACCAAAATCAGAGCAAGCCCAACCACGGTTTTGCGAAAGCGGAGCGCCAGATCCAAAAGCGGATTGTAAATCGCCAGCAGCAATTTCATCAGCGGATTGGAATTTTCGGAATGAAACGGCCCGCGAATGAACGTCGCGCACAGCGCCGGCACGAGCGTCACGGCGAGAATGGTCGAGCCGAGCATCGCGAACGTTTTGGTGAAGGCAAGCGGATGAAATAATTTTCCTTCCTGACCGGTCAACGCGAACACCGGCACGAACGCGAGGATGATGATGAGCATCGCGAAGAAAATCGGGCGGCCGACTTGTTGTGCGGCTTCGAGCGTGACTTGGAGCGACTCCGCCCGGTTCAGCCGCGAACCTTTTTTCTTTTCCGCGATTTCGCAATGGCGGATGGCGTTTTCAGCCATCACGATGCCCGCGTCCACCAGCACGCCGATGGCGATGGCGATGCCGCAGAGCGACATGATGTTCGACGTGATGCCGAATTGGTTCATCAGGATGAACGAGAAGAGAATCGAAAGCGGCAACGGCAGCGCGACGATGAGGATGCTGCGGAAGTGGAACAGAAAAATCACGATGACCGCCGTGACGAGCAGGATTTCCTCGGCCAGCGAATGTTTCAACGTGTCGAGCGTGCGCGTGATGAGATCGCTGCGGTCGTAGAAGGATTTGATACTCACGCCCGCCGGCAGGCTCGCGGAGATTAGCGCAATCTTGGCCTTCACGTCGCGGATGACCTGCATGGCATTCTCGCCGGTGCGCATGACGACGATGCCGCCGACGGCTTCGTGGCCGTCAATGTCCAGTGCGCCGCGCCGGAAATCACCGCCAAGCTGCACCGTCGCCACATCTTTGAGAAAAATCGGCTGACCGTTGTTCTCTTGCAGGGCGATGTTTTCTAAATCTTTTTCTGACTTCACCAAGCCGATGCCGCGCACGACAAATTCCATCCCGTTTTCTTCAATCACTTTTCCGCCGACGTTCAAGTTGCTTTGCTTCACCGCGTCCATGACGGTTTGCAGCGTCACGCTGCGGTCGCGCATTTTGAGCGACGAAGCGGAAATCTGATACTGCCGCACAAAACCGCCAACGCTTGCGACTTCGGCGACGCCGTGAACGGAATTCAGTTGATAGCGCACAAACCAGTCTTGAATCGCGCGCAACTGGCCGAGGTCGTAGCCGCCGTTTGGTGAGCGCGCCGGATCAACGTCGAGGTAGTATTGATAAATCCAGCCGAGGCCGGTCGCGTCCGGGCCGAGTTGCGGCGTGACGCCTGCGGGCACGGTGCTGCCGAGATAATTTAAACGCTCCAAGACACGCGCGCGGGCAAAATAATTTTCAATTTTGTCGTCGAAGATGATCGTGACGAGCGAGAAGCCGAACATGGAATTCGCGCGGACAGTTTTCACGCCGGCGAGTCCTTGCAAGTTCACCGAGAGTGGATACGTCACCTGGTCTTCGACTTCCTGCGGGCTGCGGCCCGGCCAGTCGGCGAAGACGACGACTTGGTTTTCGCTCAAATCGGGAATCGCGTCCACT
>JBEEMY010000225.1:0-4677 GCA_041192415.1 Verrucomicrobiota bacterium
GACAACAACTGGGTGCAGGATTTGGATGAATGTAAAATCGCGGAGCCGTCGTTGAACGAGCAGATCAAAGAGGTGCGCGCCAATCCGCCGCCGCGTGGGGGATTGAAATTTGTTTTGCGGGTGCAGCCGGAGAATTGGGAGGTGCCGAAGGATTCATTCTTCCAGAACAATTTTTTCCTGCTGCCGGAACTCGTTTCGACGGTGAAGGGTTTTCTCCAGGACAGCGGCGCGAAGCATCTGATTGATCTGTATTGCGGCGTGGGTTTCTTCGGCATCGAGGCGGCGGGCGTGGTGGATTCGTTTGTGGGTGTGGAATACGACGCGCTGGCGATTAAGGCGGCGCGGGCGAATGCGGCGGCGCGGAACATTACCAATGGCGAATTCATCGCGGCGAAGTCGGAGGAGGCATTGCCGGAGCTGTTGAAAAAATTTCCCACGGAGAACACTTCGGTCATCCTCGACCCGCCGCGCAAGGGTTGCTGGCCGTCGTTGTTGGAGTTGCTGCGGACGACGCGGCCGGCGCAGATTATTTATGTGTCGTGCCACCCGGCGACGATGGCGCGGGATTTGAACATTTTGTGTGCGGATGGTGTCTTTGAACTGGCGCGTGTGCAGCCGCTGGATATGTTCCCGCAAACGCAGCACGTCGAGTGTGTGGCGGATTTGCGCCGCCGAAACTGAACTTGCCAACGCGCAGTTCTTGGATTCAACTGGACGAAACCCGATGCCTAAAGACAATCAGACAGACCCGCGAAAGAGTTTTGTGCCTGCCATCCTGCCCTGGCTGCTGGGCGCGGGGATGTTCGCGGTGTATTTTTTCACGCTCAATCATTGGGTGACGTTGCTGAACTTGGACGCGGTGGCCAAGACATCGGGCTTCATGTGGCAGCCGCAAATTTTCGCGCCGCTGACGTATCTGGTCACGTTGCCGCTGCATCTGCTCTCGCCGGCAAACGTGCCGATGGCGTTGAATTTTGTTTCTGCTCTGTGTGCGGCATTGACGCTGGTGCTGCTCGCGCGGTGCGTGGCGATTCTGCCGCAGGATCGTTCGGAGCCGCAGCGCGAACGGGAGAAGAGCGACTACGCCTTTCTCACCGGCTGGCAGGCGTGGTTCCCGCCGGTGTTCGCAGTGCTGATGTTGGGATTGCAACTGACGTTCTGGCAACACGCGACAAACTTCACGGGTTCGATGGTGGCCGTGCTGCTGTTTGCCGTCATCGTCTGGCTGCTGTTGGAATACCGCCTGGACGAAAGTGAATGGCGCTTGGCGGCGGCGGCGGTGGCGGTGGGCGCGGGCATGACGGAAGACTGGGCGTTCGTGGGCTTCGCGCCGGTTTTTCTGGCGGCGTTGATCTGGCTGAAGAAGCTGGAATTTTTCAGCGTGCGTTTTTTGACGCGGATAATTTTATGGGGACTGGCGGGGCTGCTGTTTTTCTTCCTGCTGCCGTTGGTGGCAAAGTGCACGGCGGATTTCAAGGTGGGCATCTGGGAGGCGATGCGCATGAACATTCGGGGCGACTGGATGGCGGTCAAGTCCATCAAGATTGGCGCGGTGCGCGCCTCGCTGGCGCAGGCCTCGCTGTCCACACTGCTGCCGGTGTTGCTGATGTCGCTGCGTTGGAGCGCAAGCTTCGGCGACAACAGCCGCATGGGCACGGTGCTGGCCTCAAATATGTTTCACTTCGTGCAAGCGGCGGTGTTCTCGGTCTGCGTGTGGGTGATGTTTGACTCGCCGTTTTCGCCGCAGCAGTTGCTCGGTTCCAGCGCGCTGCCGCTGACTTTTCTCTCGGCGTTGAGCATTGGCTATGCGTGGGGATATTTCCTGTTGGTGTTCAGTCGCCCGCCCGCGCCGACGCGGCGTAATCCCAACCCGCTGCCCATTTTCCCAAGGCCGCTGATGTGGCTGGCGCCAGTCATCGTGGTGGCAACCTTTGCTTGCGCGGTCGTGTCCGTCGGCACGCTCATTTACAAAAACAAGCCGATCATGGCGGAGGTCAACAACGATGTGCTGCTCAAGTTTTCGCAACTCTCGTTGGCGAATCTCCCGAAGTCCGGCGCGGTTTTGTTGTGCGACAGCGACGCGCCGGGGCAGGATCAGCCATTGCGCGCCACGTTGCTGCGGGCAGCGACGGCCAAGTTTGGTCGCACCATGGATTTTCCCATTCTGGACACGGCGGCGTTGAATTGGTCGCCGTATCACAAAACCATCCACCGCCAGCATCCGGATAAAATTCCGCTCATCGTGAAGCCAACGGACATGGGGGGCGTGGCGCCGATTGAAATTTTCGGGATGATTGACTCGCTCGTAAAATCAAACTCCGTCAGCTATCTACATCCCAGCTACGGCTATTATTTTGAAAGATTTTATCAGGAGCCGCACGGCTTGAGTTACGCCATGAAGTTATTGTCAGACAAAACTCTTCTGCCACCGGCGCTGGACAAAAATCTCATTGCCGAAAACGAAAGCTTCTGGACCGAACTCGTCACCACGCTTGGGCCATCGGTGGACAAGGCACTTGCCCAATCACTGATTCATCAATACGACGGCAATACCTTGCCTGGTTGGTTGCTCATGCACCTGCACGCGCAGCCAGTAGTCAACCAGAACGCCATCATCGTCGGGATGTTCTGCTCGCGCAGCTTGGATGCTTGGGGCGTGCAACTGCAGCGCGCGGGCGAACTCGAAAAAGCCGCGCAACGTTTCCAGGAAGCCAGACGTTTCAACCCCGACAACATCGTGGCCGACATCAATCTCGCCTTCAACGAAACCCTGCGCGCAGGCAAGCCGCTCGACATTGACCTTGGCCGTGTCAGCGCCGACAACTTCGGAAAATATCGCAACTGGAATACCCTCGTGACCGCCAACGGGCCGCTCGACGACCTCACCTTTTGCTTCGAAGCCGGTTTCCAGATGGCGCAGAACGGATTTTTTCGTCAGTCCGCTCGCGAGTTTGAACGCGTCCGCCAGTTGGATCCAAAAAACCTCATCGCTCGCCTCCAGTTAGCTCAAATCTATTTGCTGAACCGGTTGCCGGAGCGCGCGTTGGATTCCATCCGCGAACCACTCACCCAACCCGCGCTGTATGGCTTGAACGAAAATAATTCCACCGGCCTCAGCATTCTTGCGGCGGCGGGATATTTTCAAAAAGACGACGTGGCCACCGGCGTTCGTCTGCTCGAAACTGAAGTTGCCCGCCATCCCGACGACAACGACCTGCTCACCGCTACCACGCAAGCGTTTTTTAACCACGGACTTTACACCAATGCCTTGCGCGTGATTGACCGCAAGCTCGCGCGCACACCGGATGACCATGACTGGCTTTTCGGACGCGGCTACGCCTGCATCCAGATGGGCGCTTACGAAGATTCCATCAAGGCCATGACCCGCGTGTTGCAAATCGCCACCAACAATGAGAGCGCCCGCTTCAACCGCGCGCTGGCCTATCTGCAAAGCGACCAGCTCGATGCCGCCCGCGCCGACTATCGCCAGTTGCAACTCACCTACACCAACGCCTATCCCGTCGCCTATGGCCTCGCGGAAATTGCGTGGCGCAAAAAGGAAAACGCCGAGTCACTGCGCAACTACCAAATTTACCTCGCCAACGCCCCGACCAACACGCCGGAATTTTCTACCGTCCGCGAACGTCTCCGGCAGCTCGGCGGCAAATGACCGACGCCCATGCGCGTCACCCACATCATCACCCGGCTCGTCCTTGGCGGCGCGCAGGAGAACACCCTCGCCACCATTCGCGGCCTGCGCGAAAAACCCGGCGTTGAAATTAATTTAATCTCCGGCCCCACCATCGGCCCCGAAGGTTCATTGGAAAATCGCGCCCGCGAAATCTTCTCCCTCGCCCCCATCGGGGGAGAGGGCCGGGGTGAGGGGGCCGCGTTCACCATCGTTCCCGAACTCGTCCGCACCGTTCACCCGCTGAAAGATTTCATCGCGCTGCGCAAACTAGAAAAAATTCTTCGCGAACAAAAGCCCGACCTCGTCCACACCCACAGCGGCAAGGCCGGCATCCTTGGTCGGTTGGCGGCGAAACGCGCGGGCGTGCCGGTCATCATTCACCACATCCACGGCCCGTCGTTCGGAAATTTTCAAGGTGCGCTCGCTAATTTTGTTTTCACTGCCGCCGAACGCCACGCGGCGCGCGTCACCGATCATTTCTTCTGCTCCGCCAGCGCGATGACGAAACTTTATCTGGCGGCTGGAATTGGAAAGCTGGAAATGTTCACGCGCATCTTCAGCGGCTTCAACTTGGAGCCATTCCTCAACGCAACGAACGATCTCGCGCTCCGCAAAAAACTTGGCTTGGATGAAACGCATTTCGTCATCGGCAAGATCGCCCGCATCTTCAAACTAAAAGGCCACGCGGATTTGCTGTCAGCCTTCGCGAAAATTCTCCCGCAGGTTCCGCACGCCCGGCTGCTGTTCATCGGTGATGGTTCGTTGCGTGGTGAAACGGAAAATCTGGCGCACGAGCTGGGCGTGGCGGACAAAGTGATTTTCACCGGCCTCGTGCCGCCCGGCGAAGTCGCCCGCTACGTCGGCATCATGGATTGCCTCGCGCATCTCTCGTATCGCGAGGCGTTGTCGCGCGCGCTGCCGCAGGCGCTCGCGGCGGGCAAGCCCGTGGTCGCCTACGATTTTGATGGCGCGGATGAAGTCTGTCG
>JBEEMY010000226.1:0-4674 GCA_041192415.1 Verrucomicrobiota bacterium
TTCGTGAAAAAACTTCAGACGGCGGGCGAGCGCGTGGCGTTCGTAGGCGATGGCATCAACGACGCGCCCGCGCTCACGCAGGCTGATCTCGGCATCGCCGTGAGCCGCGCGAGCGACGTGGCGCGCGAGGCGGCGGATATCATCCTGCTGAAATCGGAGATCGAAGCCGTTCCGGAGGCGCTCGGTCTGGCGCGGGCGACGTTGCGGACGATCAAACAGAATCTGTTCTGGGCGTTTTTTTACAACGCGCTCGGCGTGCCGCTGGCGGCGATGGGTTTCATCAGTCCGATAATCTGCGCAGCGGCGATGGGTTTTTCCGATTTGATCGTGATCGGCAATGCGCTGCGGCTACTGCGGTGGAAAAATAAATTGCCGACGCGTTGAGAACCGCTGCGTCAGGTCTTTTCTTCAATCAACTCACGACGCGCACCGCCGAGTAGTTGTTCGACGAAGTTCGTGGAATAAACGCCGCGCCGGAAATTCGGATCCTGCATGATGGCTTGCTGGAAGGAAATGGTGGTCTTGACGCCAGTGATCATGAACTCGTTCAGGGCGCGGTTCATGCGGTCAATGGCATCGCGGCGGTCTTTGCCGGTGACGATGAGCTTGCCGATCATGGAGTCGTAGGTCGGCGGCACGGTGTAGCCGGCGTAAGCGTGGGTTTCCATGCGCACGCCGCGTCCGCCGGGCTGGTAATACATCTCAATGCGTCCGGGGCTGGGGCGGAAATCGTCGAAGGGATCTTCGGCATTGATGCGACATTCGATGGCGTGGCCTTTGAATTCGATCTGGCTCTGTGAAAACTTCAGCGGTTCACCCATGGCGATTTCAATCTGGGCGCGCACGAGGTCAATGCCGGTGACTTCTTCGGTGACGGGATGCTCGACCTGGATGCGCTTGTTGACTTCGAGGAAATAATAATTGCCCTTGTCGTCCACGATGAATTCCACCGTGCCGGCGTTGGTGTAATTCGCCATCTGGCAAAGGCGGACGGCGGCCTTGCCCATTTCCTTGCGGAGCTTGGGAAATTTTTGGTCAATCAACGGCGAGGGCGATTCTTCGATGAGCTTCTGGTTGCGGCGCTGAACGGAGCAGTCACGTTCGCCGAGGTGAATGATGTTGCCCTTGTTATCACCGAGCATCTGGAACTCGATGTGGTGGGGGTTCTCGATGAATTTCTCGATGTAGACGCCGGAGTTGCCAAAGCATTTGTCGGCCTCGGTGCGGGCGGTGTGATAACCCTTCACGAGTGAAATGTCATTGTGCGCGATGCGCATGCCACGTCCGCCGCCACCAGCGACGGCTTTGATCATGACGGGGTAGCCGATTTTCTTGGCGACTACGAGTGCGTCTTTTTCATTTTCAACGGTGCCTTCGGAGCCGGGAGGCGTGGGGACGCCGGCTTTCTTGGCGAGCGCGCGGCTGACGGCTTTGTCTTCCAGCGCATTCATCGCGCGAGGACTTGGCCCGATGAATTTAATGTTACAGCTTTCGCAAACTTCGGCGAAGTGGGCGTTTTCCGAGAGAAATCCGTAGCCGGGATGAATCGCATCCACATCCGCGACTTCCGCCGCGCTGATGATTCGGTCAATGCGAAGATAACTTTCTGACGAAGCCGCTTTGCCGATGCAAATCGCCTCGTCCGCCATCTGGACGTGCATGGAGTTGGCATCAATCTCCGAATACACCGCAACGGTGCGGATGTTCAGCTCTTTGCAGGCGCGGATGATGCGGACGGCAATTTCTCCGCGATTGGCGACCAGAACTTTTTCAAACATGGGTAGTGCGGTTGAACAACCGTATTATGCCGTTTATGCGGGGCGAACCTTGAACAACGGCTGGCCGAACTCGACCGGCTTGCCGTTCTCTACCAAAAGCTGGGTGACCACGCCTTTGACTTCGGATTTGATCTCATTCATCACTTTCATGGCCTCAATGATGCAGACGACCGTGTCCGGCCCGACTTGGGTGCCGACCTCGACATAGACGGAGGCCTCCGGTGAGGACGAACGGTAAAAAGTTCCAATCATCGGCGACTTAATGTCAATTTCACCCGTGTTAGCAATCAAAGCAGGGGCTGCCGTCGCGGCGGCTAAAACCGGCGCCGACATGGAAATCATTTGAGCCGCACCCCCGTCATCAGACTGTTGAGTGATGGCCGCACCACCATTCAGTCCGCGTTTGAGGCGCAACTTGGAATCTTTTTCCTCCAGTTCAAACTCCGTGATGGAGTTTTTCTTCATCAAATCAATGATGGCCTTTATGTCTTTTAAGTCCACAGTGCGTTTTCGTTAAAGCTGTTTTTAATTTTAGCAAAATTGCCGTTCCAGCTTCAAAAGCAGAGGTCAAATTGAGGCTCTGGTTTTGGAAGAGTCAGAACACGAGAACATCTTATTTAGGCAAGGTGAAATCGTCAAGCCGCAAATCCAAAAAGTTTAAGAGTGAAAAAACCTAATTTAATCTAAATTATTGCTTCTCGTTAACGTAAATGGCGGCTTCAAGCCCGAGTAAATAAGATTTTACACCAAAACCACAGATTTGTCCCCGGCAGACCGGCGCGATGAGTGACTTGTGCCGGAATTCTTCCCGCGCGTGGACGTTGGAGAGGTGAATCTCAATCGTCGGCACGCCCACTGCCGAAATGGCATCGCGAAGCGCGACGCTTGTGTGGGTGTAAGCGGCGGCGTTGATGACGATGACTTGGAATGTTCCCTTGGCTTCCTGAATCCAACTGACCAGTTCGCCTTCTTGATTCGACTGTCGAAAATCCACGCCGACTTTCAACTCCGCCGCCCGCGCTTGCACCTTGGCCTCGATGTCCGCCAAAGTCATCCGGCCATAAACCTCTGGCTCACGCGTGCCGAGCAGATTTAAGTTGGGGCCGTTCAAAAACAGAATTTTCATAGGTTCAAATTATCTGGCGGCGGTTTTTTTGTCGAATTCATTTATTTCTGGGCTAATCAAGCAGCCCAATAACGTGAACGCAACCCACGCCGGCGCGGGAATATAAAGTCCAAACTCGCCAAACCCTTGAGCGAACCACGCCAGCACGCCAATGAAAACTGCGAACCTAATCGTATCGCCGCGCCGTAAAATCGTTTTTCCAGCTCTGGACAACGCCAAAATAATCCACCCGGCATAGGCCAGCCCACCGACGATGCCGGAATCGGAAAACTGTTCAAGAAAATCATTGTGCGTGAGTCGTGCCATTTCGGAGTCGGGTGCTTTGCGTTGCGCGTAAGGCCGCTGAAATGTTCCCGGGCCGGTTCCAAAAGCTGGTTTCGCGGAAGTCGTCTGGGCAGCGGCTCGCCAATAGTCAAACCGCGCCCCGACGCTGGTTGCTCCGGCGGAAAAATAATTGTGGAAGCGCACCGTAAAAATTCCGAGGCCAAAAACAAAAACCGTGGCGATGGCGACCAGCTTCAATTTTTTTGGCCAGTCTAGCCGCAACAGGCAAAGTCCGCCGAGGCCGAGGCCGATGAGCCAGCCCAGTTTGGAGCCGGTCCAGAAAAAGGCGGCAGCACCAAGAAAAACCACTAGGGCAATCGCCGCAAAACGAATGGGCGGACGCAGATTTTGGGTCGCGCCAAACGCGAGCGCCAGCGAGACCGGCAGCAACAGGAGGATTAAACCCGCCAGCGCGTTTGGATAAACCAGCGTGCCGGAGACGCGACCACTGGCAAATTTTTTGAGGATGACGGGATTCGCCACCTCCAGACCGTTCGTGGTGATGACAATGGTTTCGCGCTTCATCTCGTCCATGGTTGCCGACGGAAAGTTTGTCCAGCCACTGCGCTCGCCTTCGACGAGCAATTGGTGGTTCAATGGAAATTCAAACAAGTGCTGATCCACCGCGCGGACGAGGCAGAACGTGAAGGCGGCGAGCAGGCCGATGAATAATAAATTTTGCGCGGGGCGTTTGGCGAACAGGGTCGCACCGAGAAAATAGCACGCCACACAGCCGGAAAACTGCCAGAGCGTCGCGGCGGTCAACTCGGCATCCGCGGTTTGCGTGGCGGAAATAAATTGCCAGCCGAGCCACAACAGCGGCAAAAAACAGAGGATGGAGGATGGAGGATGGAAGATGGCGGCGCGGTTTTTGAAGGCGTGCAGCCCGCCAAAAATTGCCAGCGGCAGCAAAATCCAGTTTGCCCAATGCGGTGGCCACGCGAAGTCCAAAAATTCTGCGGGTGTGGTTGGCGCGGAAATTTTGTGGTCAAGGATGACGGGGTTGCCAAATTTCCAGATGCAGAGGCCGAGAAACAGGCCGAAGACGAGCGCGAACTTTTGGTCGAGCGTCGAAGGTCGAGCGCCGAGCGAGGCAGGTTTCCCGGACGTTCGCGTCATTTCACAGTTTTAATTTCAGCAGGCCGACTTCGAGCGCGAGCGCCTCCTGCACGTTGGAGTAGAGCAGGCGCTGGGTTTGCTCGAGCACCTGCAAGTTTTCCTGCGCCTGCCGGGGGTTGATGCGCTTGGCGACCTCATCGGCTCCGGCGATTTGCGGGAGTTGCAAAAATTCCTCGCCCATCGCCAGCGTGTGCAGCCAGACATCGCGAAACCACCATTGCAGCAGCAACAAAACTTCGCCGCGCTGCCGACGGTATTCGGCTTAGATGGCAGCCTTCAATTCATCCTCCCATTTCTCGCGCAAATCCTTTTCCGCCTCGGTATGTT
>JBEEMY010000227.1:0-4671 GCA_041192415.1 Verrucomicrobiota bacterium
ACCGTCGGCGTGGGCACGAGCCAGACGTTAACGCTCGGCGGTGTCATCACCAACACCGGCTCGCTCACGGTGGTTGGAGCCGGCACACTGTCGCTGACCAACATCAACAATTATAGCGGCGGAACCGTTATCAATGGCACAGTAAGTCCCCGCAACGGTTTCTGTTTTGGCACGGGCACGGTGGCGGTAAATACGGGCGGCCAGATTTTCAGTTCCGCGACGTTCGCACAGACCTTCACCAACGCGGTGACGTTGAACGGCGGCCAGTTGCACACGGGGGGCGGCAGTGCCAACAATCGGATGACTTGGTCCGGCCCTGTGACCGTCACGGCCAGTTCCTCGATTGCCGCCGATGGTGGCACCCTCGGCAATACCTTTACCGGCGGGGTGAGCTTGGGTAACAGCGGCTACACGCTCACGCTCTTTGGCAATGGGAACAATGGTCTAAGCGCCCATAATTTCAACAGCGTCATCAGCGGTGGGCCGAATGCCACGGTGCTCGGCAGTTCGTCCGGCTTGGTTTATCTGAATGCGGCGAACACCTTCTCCGGCACGAACCGCTCGGGTTATTCGATGATTCTGCAAAACGTGAATGCGATGCAAAACGCGACGCTGGACATGAACGCGGCGGATAATGACACGGTCACGTTAATCAATAATGCCGTCATCGGTGCGCTCACCGGCTCACGCAACCTGAACTTGAGCGTCAGTTCGATTTCCATCGGCAACAACAACGCCAGCACGACATTTAGCGGCGCGCTGACGAACACCGGTTCAATCATTAAAATCGGCTCCGGCACGTTGACGCTTTCCGGCGCGAACACTTATACCGGCAGAACAACAGTCAGCAGCGGCACGCTCGCGTTGAGTGGCAGCGGTTCGCTCGCCAGCCCGGTCATCAGCGTGGCAGGCGGCGCGACATTCGATGCTTCGGCGGCAAGCTTCACGCTCGGTGCGGGTCAGGTTTTGTCCAATAGCGCTTCGGCCACCGCCAGCCTCGTTGGGCCGTTGGACAGCGGCACGGGAACCATCTCGGTGAGCTTCGTGAACGGCACGCCTTCGTTCAACGTCACGAGCGGCGCGTTGAATTTGTCCGCCGCCACCGTCGTCATCGTGCGCAACACTGGCGCGACGTTGACGCCCGGCACTTACAAAATTATTTCCAAGTCCGGCGGCGGCTCGGTCAGCGGCTCGGCACCGACTTCGGTGTCAGTGATCAACGGGCCAACGGCTGGCACGCCTTCACTTTCGATTGTGGGCGGCGAACTTTATTTGACGGTCGGTGGCACTTCGAGCATCAGCTACGGTAGCGCGTCGCTCATTTACAATGCCGCAGCACAAGGGCCGACGATTAGTTACACCGGCTCGACGGGAGTTCGGACGACGAACTATGTCGGCACAGGCTTGACCACTTATGCGAGCGTGAACGCGCCGACGAACGTGGGCAGCTACTACGTCTCGAACACCGTTGCGACAGATGCCAATAATTTCGGCGCGACGAACTCGCAGAGCTTCACCATCACGCCCGCTGCGTTGGGCATCACGGCGAGCAACACAAACAAGATCTACGGCCAGACGGTGACGTTCGCGGGAACGGAATTCACTTCAAGCGGATTGGTCGGTGGCGATTCCGTGAGCAGTGTGACGTTGACCAGCGCGGGCGCGACGAACACGGCGATTGTTGGAACCTATTCTATCGTGCCGAGCGCAGCGAGCGGCACGGGTCTGGACAACTACGTCATCAGCTACACGAACGGCACTTTGACCCTGAATCCGGCCAGCACTTTGGTCGGGGCGTCATCCACCATGAATCCGTCCGGCTACCAAGATGCCATATCCTTCATCGCCACGTTGCCCGCCGACGCCAGTGGCAGCGTGGTTTTCTCTTCCACCAACGGCCCGATCAGCACGAATAATGTTTCATCAGGCAGCGCCGCAAGTTCATCCGTCACGAATCTGCTGCGCGGAACAAATGTGATCACCGTTGCGTATCTGGGCGACAGCAATTACGTCGGCAGCACAAACTCCTTGAACCAAGTCGTGACGAATCATCCGCCCGTGGCAAACAACGTCAGTTACACGCGGAGCGCAGCTTTGAACACCTTCAAGATCGCGGTGACGAACCTGATCTCCAACGCGAGCGATGCGGACGGCGACAGCCTGACGCTGATGTCCGTCGGGGCGACGACGAACAGCGCGACGGTAATGGTCGGCGGCGGGTTTGTTCTGTATTACAACACGAACGCGGTCGCGGATGAATTTTCGTATGCCGTGAGCGACGGATTTGGCGGAACGAACAGCGCAACGGTGACGATCAACGTGGACAATACGCCGTTGTTTGGGCAGAGCCAGGTGGTGAGCACCGGCGGCGGCACGGCGAAATTGAACTTCGCGGGCATCCCCGGCTACAGCTACAGCGTGTCGCGTTCCACGAACTTGGTGGACTGGTCGGCAATCTGGACGACCAATGCACCAGCCGGCGGATTATTTGAATTCATTGACACCAGCGCGCCGTCGCCGAGCGCCTACTATCGGCTGCAATATAATCCGTGAGAAACCACCGTGATTTGGCCATCCCGAGAACTCGTGATTATCACAACTCGCATACTGGGGTATGGTTTTCGCGTTCCCCGAAAAATGAAATTGTTAAAAAATTCAAACTGCCATTCCAGATATTGCCATTCGTTTTTCCATAGCCCGCAAAGCCACAAAATAATCCTCATATGAAACCCAATCCTATGCCATTGACCGATTCAACATTGAGCAAGTTTATGAGCGCTAATCCACACCTCGTTTACAGCCGAAACATTTTGGCCACTGCGCTAGCCTTGCTGGTATCGTGCTATGCACCGTTGACGACATCGGCGGCGACCATCGGCTGGGGTGCGGCCACGACTATTGCTGGCACCAATGATGTCAATACGAACGGCTCCGCGCTGTATGCGTATGCCGGGGGACTGGCAACGACCACGACGAATCTCAACGGCATTATTTTCACCCAAGGCACCGGTTTTGCGGCGTGGGGCAATGTCAGTTTCACCTCGGGTTTCACGGCTTCGAGCGCCAATGCTTTTACGATCGCCGCCGATAATTTCCAGTTATTGAGTTCTGCGTATACCAACGCACTTCGCGGCGCTGCCTATGGCGGAACTGCAGCCGGGACTGTGACTTTGAATGGTCTGACGGCCGGTCACGACTACTCGGTGCAGATTTGGGTGAGCGATCCCCGGGCCGCTGGCAATGGGCGGACAGAAACCATCACCGGCAGCGGGGTCACGCTGGATTACAATGATGCTGATGCTCCAGGTGGCCTTGGTCAGTATGCGGTGGGTTATTTTGTGGCGGACAATACGAACCAGTCATTCTCGCTGACTCCCAGCGCTTCCGGCTCCGTCCAACTCAACGCCATCAGCGTGCGAGACATTGGCCTTTCTTCACGCACATGGCGGGGTAGCACTGATACTTCATGGGGCACGGCGGGCAACTGGACGCCAGCTAACATTCCGATTTTCGGCGATGCCATCATTTTCAACAGTTTGTCCACGGCGAATTTGTCCACGGTTCCTGACGTGAGCTATACCATGTCAACGCTGACCTTGAGCAACGCGCCTTCGCCGGTTTCCATCGGTGGGGCAAACACGATGACCGTCAGCGGTGGAATCAATCTGATTGGTTCTGGCCAGAGTTTGACGATTACCGCCCCGCTGGTTTTCAGCGCCAGCCAGACTTGGAATGTGACCAACAACGGCACGTTGGCTGTCGACGGCGGCCTCTCGGGTGGCGCGGTGCTTACGATTACTGGTGGCGGTGCGGTTTCAATTGGTGGGGCAGCTACTTATACTGGCAACACAATCATTAACGCCGGCAAACTTGTGATTGGTAGTGCCGGCACCCTTGCGAGCACGAACATCACGGTGGCTGGCGGGGCGACATTTGACGTTTCTGCCGAATCACCGAACTACGCGCTCAACGGAAACAAGTTGATCAACAGTTCTGCAGGAGCGGTAATCAACGGCACGAGCGATTTCAGCTCGGGCACGATCTCGATGACTTATAACGGCGTGAATCCGCCGTTCATCCAGACCAACGGCACGCTGACGCTGTCTGGCGGCACGGTGATCAACGTCAACATTCCCGGCACGGTTCTGGGAGCTGGAAATTATACGATCATCGCGGCGGCAACCTTGGGCAATGCGGGTCTGGTGACTGGCTCATTGCCGTCGGTGAACATCACGGGTAACGGCACGGTAGGCGCGGCATCGTTGGTCATCAACGGTTCCGGTGGTCTGGATTTGGTTGTGAGCACCGCCGACGTTTGGACCGGAGCTGCGGATAACACTTGGGCAAACGGCGGCAACTGGATACCCGCGAGTGAACCCGCTGCTGCTGACGCAATTTTGTTCAATAATTTGTCTGTTGCGAATTTGAACATCACTCAGAACGATCCGAGCGGCGGTGTGCAATGGGGAGTGACAGTCATCAATCCGTCCGGCCCTGTCACCATCGGTGGCCCTAACAGCCTGACAACCTATGGCGGCGGTCTCAACCTTTCCGCAGCTAGCCAGAACTTGACCGTCTCCGCGCCGCTCGTCATCAATGCAGACCAGAGTTGGCTCGTCACCAACTCGCGGACACTGACCATCAGCGGACCCGTCACTACTGTCAGCGGTG
>JBEEMY010000228.1:0-4766 GCA_041192415.1 Verrucomicrobiota bacterium
GGCGAAAAAATTCCCGACGTTCCGCCGACCAACGCGGTCATCACCATCGCGCCCGTCGAAGCGGCGGAACGCGCGCCGATTTTTGAAAATTTACCGGCGACAATTTCTGACGCGACGCCGCAAACGATGGAAAAATACGACCAAGGCCACGGCTGCATTGTGTATCGCACCGCGATTCCTGCCGGTCCGGCGCAAATGCTCGAAGCAGCGGCGGTGCATGATTACGGCTTTGTTTATCTCGACGGCCAGCGCGTTGGAATTTTTGACCGGCGCAACAACAGTTACAAAATGCAACTGCCCGCGCGTGAAAAATCCGCGACGCTAGATATTTTGGTCGAGGCGGTGGGTCATGTGAATTTCGGCCAGGAAGTCCACGACCGCAAAGGCATCCAAGCGCCGGTGAAACTGGGTGGAACGGAATTGAGCGGCTGGAAAATTTTCAATCTGCCGCTTGATGACAAAATGCTGGCAGGTTTGCATTTTCGTCCGTCTGACAAAATGTTGCATTTGGATCGTCGTGACACCCCCGCGTTCTGGCGCGCAATTGTTAAGATCGAAAACCCCGGCGACACATTTCTGGATTTGCGTTCGTGGGGCAAAGGCGTGGTGTGGGTCAACGGCCATTGCCTCGGACGTTTCTGGAACATCGGCCCGACGCAGACGGCTTACACGCCAGGCTGCTGGCTGCACGCGGGTGAAAATGAAATCGTGATTTTGGATTTGATCGGCCCGGAAAAACCGGAGTTGGCCGGACTCGGAAAACCGATTCTTGATGATCTGCATCCCGAAAAAGATTTTGCCAAGTCGCGTCGCCCGAAAGTTGCGTTGCATCTGGATGCGGCCAAGCCGGTGTTGACGGCGCAGTTCGCACCGGGCGGAAATTCGCAGGACGTGAAATTGCCAGTCGCTACCAAGGGCCGTTATTTCTGCCTCGAATCGCTCGCAGCTTTTGACGGCCAGACATTCGCGGCGGTGGCGGAATTAATTTTGCTGGATGCGGACGGCAAAGCCTTGAGCCACGAAGGCTGGACGGTCGGCTATGTGGACAGCGAGGAACGCGACAAAGAGGACGGCACGGCGGAGAATGCGATTGACGGCCAGACGGCAAATTTCTGGCACACGCAATGGAGCGCCGCGCAGCCAGCGCAGCCGCATCAACTCGTGCTCGACTTGGGCAAAGCGCAAACCATTTCCGGTTTCCAATATGTGCCGCGCCAAGGCACCGGCGGCGGGCGCATCAAAGATTATCGGATTTTCATTGGCGACAACTTGATCCAGAAATGAAACCGGCCTTGCCCCGATTTGGTGGACAGTGTGTGAGTGCATGAGGCATGGGTATTTTTACTTGAATTGGGTTTCAAAGGTCACAGGGGATTGGTAACCGCGCGCGCTGTCCGCCAAATCGAGGAAGGCCAAAACGAGGATTCGATTCCCTGTATCCGCTCCAACTTATTCAGGTTGGCAAATTCAGGCGCACGCGGTTCCCATACGACATACGACATTTGACGGATTGCCGGACGCGCCGCTTTCTCAAACAATGACTCACCTATGACTAAACCCATTTTAATCCTGCTACCCACAGTCGCCGTTTTTTGCGCCGCAATTTTCTTCACGGGATGCGCGTCGAATCAGCCCGCGCCAGCCGTTACCGCGCCCGTAGAAAAACCGGTTGCGGTGCAAAGCGCGCCGCCGGTAGTGACTGTGGCCGCACCGGTGGCCTACCGGGTCAAAGCCGGATTGACCGCGCCGTTCACGGATTCCGAAGGCAAGGTGTGGCTATCCGATTCAGGCTTCGAGGGCGGCGATGTGATTGAGCGCGACTTGAGCACGCCCATCGCCAACACCAAGGATGCGGCGCTGTTCCTGTCCGAGCATTACAGCATGACTTCTTATTCCTGCAAAATTGCCGACGGCAAATACACCGCGAAACTTTATTTTTGCGAAACCTTTGATGGCATCACCGGCCCCGGACAGCGCGTTTTTTCATTCAACGTGCAAGGTCGCGAGTTTAAAGATTTTGACGTTTGGGTAAAGGCGGGCGGGCTAAACCGCGCCTACGTCGAAACCGTGCCGGTGGCGGTGACGAATGGTGTCTTCCGCGTTGATTTCACCAGCAACATCGAGAACCCGCAAATCAACGCCATCGAACTCCTGCCGCAACCTTGACCATGAGGCCGAACGTGTGGTGAGCTGTGCTGAACTCCCGCTCATGCAATTTGGAACCGAGTAATTTATGAAATCCGCGAGCTACCTTGTTCCCGACGGCACTTACATGGCCGACCCGGCGGCGCACGTTTTCAATGGCAAGCTCTACATCTATCCCTCACACGATATCGAATCGGGCATCTCCGAGAATGACAGCGGCGACCATTTCGATATGCGGGATTACCATGTGTTGTCGCTGGATGCCATTGACGGCGAAGTGAGCGACCACGGCGTGATTCTGGATTTGAAAAATATTCCCTGGGCCGGTCGCCAGCTTTGGGATTCCGACTGCGCCTGCAAAAATGGAAAATATTTCATCTATTTTTCGCTGAAGGATAAAAACGATGTCTTCCACCTCGGCGTGGCGGTCAGCGACCAGCCGGAAGGTCCGTTCATCCCGCAGGAGAATCCCATCAAAGGCAGCTACTCTATTGATCCCTGTGCGTTTGAGGATCAGGGAGCGCACTACCTGATCTTCGGCGGATTGTGGGGCGGGCAATTGCAGCGCTATCGCAACAACAAGGCCATCGAGTGTGGAAAAGAACCCGCCGACGATGAACCGGCGCTGAGTCCTAAGATTGTCCGATTGAGCAATACGATGCTGGAGTTCGCCGAAGCGCCGCGCGACCTGGTCATTCTCGACGAGAACGGCCAGTCGCTCAAAGCCGGCGATCACGACCGCCGTTTCTTTGAAGCGTCGTGGATGCACAAACACAACGGGAAATTTTATTTCTCATATTCGACCGGCGACACCCACCGGCTGTGCTACGCGACGAGCGACAATCTCCACGGCCCATTCACCTATCAAGGAGTCATCCTCACTCCCGTGGTCGGCTGGACCACGCATCACTCCATCTGTGAATTCAAGGGCAAGTGGTATTTGTTCCATCATGATTCCAAACCTTCCGGCGGAAAGACCTGGCTGCGCAGCCTGAAGGTGATTGAGCTTGAATATCTCCCCGACGGTTCGATCAAGACCATCCAAGGCCAACCATGAAACAAACAAATTCCTCCCAGACGCAGATTCACGGTCGGTGAGCCGGACGGTGACAAAGTAAAATGAACTCAACCCCACAAAAACTTTCCTTCACCGAAAAGGCTGGCTATAGCTGCGCGGATTCCGCCGCGAACTTCGTCTTCATGACGATGATTCTGTTCCAGACGAATTTTTACACGGATGTCTTTGGTCTAACAGCGAGCGCCGCCGCCGCGATTCTTTTGTGGCCGCGTTTATGGGACGCGGTGGCCGACCCGATTGTGGGCATCCTCGCCGACCGGACGGACACGCGTTGGGGAAAATTTCGTCCGTGGATTTTGTTCACCGCCGTGCCGTGGTTCGTCATTATGATTCTCGCCTACACCACGCCGCAGGGCTGGAGCATGGGCGCGCTCATCGCCTACGCGTGCATTACCAACACGCTGCTGATGACAATTTATTCAATGAATAATATGCCTTACGCGGCGCTGGGCGGCGTGATGACGGGTGACGTGAACGAGCGGGCGAAATTAAATTCCTTCCGCTTCATCGCGGTGAACGCGGCGCAATTCATCGTCGGTGGATTCACGTTGCCGCTCGTGGCAAAATTTGCGGCGAGCCATGCGCACGGAAATGCCACGGGCATCGCGGACAAACAATACGGCTGGCAGATGACGATGACGATTTGGGCGGTGCTGTGTCTGGTTTTATTTATCGTCACGTTTGCGACGACGAAGGAACGCATCAAGCCCATCAACCGCGAAAAGGCCACGCCGAAACAGGATTTTCTCAACCTGCTGAAAAACAATCCGTGGAAGGTGATGTTTTTCATGACGCTGGTGCATTTTGCGATTCTCTCGTTTCGTGGCGGCGCGCTTTACAATTATTACCATCATTACGCGGACAAGACGGCGATGTTCAACTGCGTGCAACAGCTTGGCCTCGTGGTGCCGGCGGGTGCGGCGAGCGGCGGCATTTTGGAGACGCTCGGCTACATCGTTCACGGCGACCAGACGGCGGGCAACGTTGCGGATGTTTTCAACAGCCTCGTGAATATGCTCGGCACGGCGGTGACCATCATCGTGATTTTTCTATCCGCCTCGTTCGCGAAGCGGTTCGGGAAAAAGGCCGTGGCGGTAGTCGGGTTCGGGCTGGCAACCGTTTGTGCGTTTGCATTTTATCTGCTCGCACCGACGAACACGACGGGCATGATCGCCTTCACCATCATCGGCTCGATGGTTTATGCGCCGACGATTCCGCTGATCTGGGCAATCTACGCGGACGTGGCGGATTATTCGGAATGGAAAACGGGCCGCCGTTTCACCGGCATGGTGTTTGCGACGATTGGTTTCGGCTTGAAGGCGGGACTCGCGCTCGGCTCGGCATCGTTCCTCTGGATCATGGCCGGGGTTTTCAACTACGACACCAAATTGCCGGACGCGGCGTCGGCGGTGCAGGGCTATCGCGCGTGCAGCGGCATCGTGGTGTTGGAATTTAATTTTATGAAAAAAAATCTAGCTCCCGTTTTTTTCTCGCTCGCGGTCTTGCTCGCCGGTTGTGCAACGGGGCGCACGGAAAACCCCAG
>JBEEMY010000229.1:0-4656 GCA_041192415.1 Verrucomicrobiota bacterium
TTTTAATCCCGGCTGGAAATTCATCCGCGCGGACGTGACGAACGCGGAGACCGTCGCGTTCGATGACGCGAAGTGGAACGACGTGAGCGCGCCGCACACTTACAACGATGTGGATTCCTACACGGCTATCATCAGCCACAGCGGCGGCGACCGGAAGGCGTGGGCGGGCATCGCGTGGTATCGCAAACATTTTAAGCTGCCCGCCAGCGCAAAGGATGGAAAAGTTTTTCTCGAGTTTGAGGGGCTAAAACAAGCGGGAAGATTTTGGGTGAATGGAAAGTTAATCGGTCGTTTTGAAAACGGCATCACCGCGTGCGGGCTGGATTTGACGGGCTTCGTAAATTTTGGCGACACGGAAAACGTCATCGCCGTGAAGGTGGACAACAGCAACGACTATCAGGAAGAGGCGACCGGCGCGGGCTTCGAGTGGATGGGCCGCGCGTTCAATCCGAATTACGGTGGACTGAACCACGACATTTGGCTGCATCTTGCGGGCAAGGTTTATCAGACGCTGCCACTCTACGAAAATCTCAAGACGACGGGTCTGTATGTCTGGCCGTCGAACTTTTCCGTGAGCAACAAAACCTGTGACGTGAACCTCGAGGCGCAAGTCCGCAACGAATCCGGCGATCAGCAATCCATCACGCTCTCGGCGGTGGTCGTGGATGCGGATGGAAAAGTCTGCGCGAAATTTTTGAGCGAAGCGCTGGACTTGGTCAGCGGCCAGACGGAAATATTTTCGGCAAGC
The DNA here is from genome assembly GCA_041192415.1 of Verrucomicrobiota bacterium. Classification (GTDB taxonomy): domain Bacteria; phylum Verrucomicrobiota; class Verrucomicrobiia; order Limisphaerales; family UBA11358; genus UBA11358. Next base: position 749 of record JBEEMY010000229.1, read on the forward strand.
GGGAAGCTGGCGGACGCAAAATTCTGGAGCGATGAAACACCCAATCTCTACGACGTTTATTCCATGCTCACGGTGAATGATAAAATCGTGGACGTGCAGAAAATCAAGACCGGTTTCCGCAAGACGGAGTTCAAAGGCGGCGTTGGCACTGGCGGCGTTTATCTGAACGACAAGTTTGTCTGGCTCACCGGCTACGCGCAACGCTCGTCGGATGAATGGGCCGGACTGGGTCAGGCGTATCCCGACTGGATGCACGATTACAACGCGCAACTCATCCGCAGCACGCACGCGAATTACATCCGCTGGATGCACGTCGCACCGCAGGCCGCCGATGTTCGCGCGTGTGACAAGACCGGCATCGTGCAAATCTGTCCGGCAGGCGACAAGGAAGGCGACCCGGTTCTCGACAAGCGTTTGAAATCGGAAGTTGCCACGCGCCAGTGGGAGCAGCGCATGGAAGTGATGCGCGACACGATGATTTATTTCCGCAACAATCCGAGCATTGTGCTGTGGGAGGCGGGCAATAACCACATCACCACCGAGCATTTGAACCAGATGGTCGAACTGCGAAAGCAATGGGATCCCAATGGCGGACGCGCGATGGGCTGTCGCACCTTGAATGAACCTGCCGCCACGCCAGTGGCGGAATACTTCGGCGTGATGATCGGACAGGACGACAAGAAGGACAGCCGCCAAAGTCCGACGGATTTATTTCGCGCCTACAGCGATGAACGCCGCGACCGCGCGCCGTTCATCGAGACGGAAGATTTTCGCGACGAGGCCGCGCGGCGGTTCTGGGATGATTTTTCGCCGCCGCATTTCGGTTTCAAGAAAGGCCCGAACGACACTTACGATTGGAACTCCGAAACGTTTTGCATCGCCGCTGCCGAGCGTTATTACGCTTACGCGCTGAATACAATTTCCAACACCAACGCCGCGCACTCGAAGTGGGCGGGCTACGCTTCAATCTACTGGTCGGACTCGAACGCTGATGGCCGGCAGGACAGCAGCGAAGTCTGCCGCGTCAGCGGCAAGGTGGATTCCGTGCGCCTGCCCAAGTCGGCTTACTATGTCTATCGCGTGATGCAAAATTCGTTACCAGACATACAAATTATCGGCCACTGGAATTATCCGACGAACACGGTGAAAACAATTTACGTCGCCGCGAATCATTGCGACATGGTGGAACTTTTTGTGAATGACAAATCCGTTGGCAAATCCAGCGCGCCGATGAATGGCTATATCTACCCTTTTCCGGAAATCAAATTCGCGGCGGGCGAAATTTTTGCCGTCGCCAAAGCCAAAGATATAATCGTCTCGCAAACAGGCATCAAAACCGCCGGCGAACCGAACCGACTCAAACTCACGCCCATCGTTTCGCCCGAAGGTTTCCACGCGGACGGCGCGGATGTGGCGCTGTTCGATGTCGAAGTGGTGGACGCCAACGGCCAGCGCTGCCCGACCGACGAGGCGCGTGTGGATTTCAAACTGGATGGCCCGGCCATCTGGCGCGGCGGCTACAACAGCGGAAAAATAAATTCCATCAACAACCTCTGGCTCGACACCGAATGCGGCATCAACCGCGTGGCCATCCGCGCGACGCAGACACCGGGGAAAATTACTTTGACCGCGATCCGCGCTGGACTTGAACCAGCAACGGCGCGGGTTGAATCAAAATGAAATTGCCAAAAACATTTTGGCGCGGTGTCGGCATCGGTTGCCTGCTGCTTGGCGGCTTGAGCCTGCGGACGCGCGCTTCCGAATTCGCTTTTGGTGCCGACCTTTCGTTTTTGAAACAGGCGGAGGAGCGCGGGAAAGTTTTTCACGACGGCACGAACGCTTTGCCCGGCTTGCAGATTTTTCATAACCACGGCTACAACTGGATTCGCCTTCGCGTTTTCGTCGAGCCGGTTAGCAACAATTTGCCGAACACGCTGGCCTACACGATTGCCGAGGCGCAGGACGCGAAAAAACTCGGCTATAAATTCCTGCTCGATTTTCACTACGCAAATTCCTGGGCCGATCCCGGCAAGCAACCGACGCCGGGCGATTGGATAAATCTCTCGCACAAGCAGCGCGTGAAAAAAGTTTTTGAATACACGCGCGACACCATCGCCGCGTTCCGCGACGCGGGCGTGTTGCCGGACATGGTGCAAGTCGGCAACGAAGTCACAGTGGGAATGTTGTGGCCGGATGGAAAACTGCCCGCGCACTGGGATAATTTTGCCGACTACTTGCGCGCCGGCATCAAGGGTGTCCGTAGTGGGACAGGCGTCTCGTTTGTGAGTTGCAAAACAAATATGTGGTGGCAGAAACATACCGGCGAGACGCCTGTGCCACTAACGCCGCGCATCATGATCCATACCGACACCGGCGGGAACGTGGCGAAGACGAAATGGTTTTTTGACAACTTGCGCCGCTACAACATTTCCTACGATGTCATTGGTCTTTCGTATTATCCGCGCTGGCACGGCACGTTGATGGACTTGCGCGCGAATCTCGCATTCGCTGCAAACGAATACAGCAAGGATGTGATGATTGTTGAGACCGGCTACAACTGGCGGGCGGGGAATGATTTCAAGGGGCGCGCCACGCCGTTTCCCGAATCGCCTGAAGGCCAGCGCGATTTTTTGGATGAAGTCACGCGCATCGCGCTGCAAACGCCCGGCCAGCGCTGCAAAGGAATTTTCTGGTGGGAACCGGCAACGGGCAATCGCGGTGCGCGCGGATTTTTTGACGAAGATGGAAACTCGCTGCCGGTGCTGAACGTCTTTGACAAATACACGCTGCCGCTGCCGCGCAAGGCGGGACAGTGATTTTTGCCGCATGAACAAAATATTTTCAACCACGCTGCTCGCGCTTTTGCTGACCGCCGGCCCGTTGCTGGCCGAGGTGAGGCTCGCCAGCCCGTTCATCAGCCACATGGTTTTGCAATGCGACATGAAGGTGCCGGTCTGGGGCACGGCGGGGGCCGGTGAAAAAATCAAGGTTGAATTTGCCGGGCAAAAAATTTCGACGAAGGCCGGGGCGGATGGCAAATGGAGCGTGAAGATGAAGCCCTTGAAAGCCTCCGCTGAAAGTCGGGTATTCACCGTCACCGGCGACCACACGGCGCAGCCCGTCGTGCTGGACGATGTGCTTGTTGGCGAAGTCTGGCTCGCGTCTGGCCAGTCAAACATGGATTTTTCCATGTCGAAGAAGGTGAAATATTTTGCCGGAGTTGCGAATGAGGAGCAGGAAATCGCCGCCGCAAATTATCCGCTCATCCGCATGTTCACCGGTGAAGCCGCCAAAGCCTACACTCCCCAAAACAAAGTCGGCGGCGAGTGGAAAATTTGCACGCCGGAAAATGCCCCCGCATTTTCTGCGGTCGCGTATTTTTTTGCGCGCGACTTGCAGCGCGAAATCAAAGTGCCGGTGGGCATCGTCACCGAGGCCTTTGGCGCGAGCACGGCGGAAGCGTGGATTGACCGCGAGACGATGGCGGGCGATCCGAAATTAAAACCAATGCTCGACCGTTTTGACGCGGCGGTGCAAAGCTTCCGCACTAACCCTCCCGCCGTCGTAGCGCCGCCACGCTCCGAAGACGTGAATGCGACCAACGCCGCGCCGCGCGGTCGTCGTCGCAACACCGGCCCGCGCGATCCGGTGCAAGATCAGCACAACGCCACCGTGCTGTTCAACGGCATGATTGCCCCAGTAATTCCTTACGCGATTCGCGGCGTGATCTGGTATCAGGGCGAGTCCATCGTGGATGCGAGCAAAGGTGGCATTGAACTTTATCCGCACGTGCAGGCCACACTCATCCGCGACTGGCGCAAGCTCTGGAGCGAGGGTGATTTTCCGTTCTACATCGTGCAGCTCGCCGGGCAGGAAGCCGCAAGCAACAGTCCGCTCGTGCGCGAAGC
>JBEEMY010000230.1:0-4650 GCA_041192415.1 Verrucomicrobiota bacterium
ACGGTCGCGCCGTATCTTGTCATTCCGCTGGCGACGCATGCGTATCACGAGACCATGCCCGTCGTCGCGAACTGGCTAGGCCACGGCGCAGGCTGGCGCTTGGCGTTCATCGTGACCGGACTCGTGGGACTGGCGTGGCTGATTCCGTGGCTGTGGTTTTATCGCCAACCGCGAGAGAGTAAACAAATCACCACCGCTGAACTCACATTCATCGAAGAATCTGCTGCCGCCGAAAACCCCGCCGACTTGCTCGCGGCCAATGCGTGGTCTTGGAAACAGGTTTTTCTTTTTCGCGGAACGTGGCTCTTGCTGTTGGGCCGGCTCATCACCGATCCGGTCTGGTATTTTTATCAATTCTGGTTTCCAAAATATTTGAGCGCGGATCGTCATCTCTCGCAGGAGCAGTTGAAAATCACCTGGATCATTTACGCCGCGGCGGGCGTGGGCAGCTTGCTCGGTGGTTGGTTGTCCGGCCAGTTCGTGAAGCGTGGCGTTGCGCCCGCGTCCTCGCGGTTGTGGGTCATGCTCGGTTGCGCGTGCATCATGCCGCTCTCGCCATTCATCGCGCAGGCCACGGGGATGGATCTGACGATGACGCTCACCGTTTGCACTGTGCTCGCGTCGCTCGCGTGGCTCATCAACATCAGCTCGCTGGTCGTAGATGTCGTGCCGAAGCACTCGCTCGGCACAGTCTTCAGCGTGGTGGCGACGGGCAGCACCATCGGCGGCATCATCATGAACATGATCGTGGCCACGATGGTCTCCGGCCCGTCCACCAAGCCGGACGGATTCCTCGACCACGCGATCAAGTCCGTGTTCGGCCCGTTGCTGGAAATGGTGCAAGGTCACGGCTACGCGCAATGGTTTTTAATCATGGCGTTCCTGCATCCGGTCGCGTGGTTGTTGTTGAAATTCGGCGGTGTGCAACGGCTCGACAAACCGAGCGCGGCGCGCTGACGGAGTCCGTTACCGTATTGCAGAAGCCTCCACCTCAAAAATGAAAACCGTGAATTTGAAATTACTTTTGTGCCTGCTGGCGTTCGCCGCTTGGTCGGCGGCGATTGCGGCGGAGCAAAAAGTCTATCGCATCCTGCCGGTGGGCGATTCCATCACGGAAGGCGGAAAAACTTTTTCCAACTATCGCTATCCGCTTCTGGAAAAACTGGCAGCGGCGGGCTACCGCGTGGAGTTCACCGGCTCGCGCACGAGCGCATCGCCCGTCGGTTTTCTGCGGCACGAAGGTTACAGCGGCAGGAACGCAGAATTTCTCGCGGGCGCACTGGAGAAAAATTTCCGCACGAACTTCGCAGACATTCTGTTGATCCACTCTGGACACAATCACACAAATACCGAAGCTCCGGTGCGCGGCATTATCGCGGCGACGGAAGCGATGATCCGCACGGCGCGCAGCGTGAATCCGCGCGTCATCGTGCTGCTCGCGCAGGTGATTCCCAGCGGCAAACTCCCGAAGTATGAATACCTCCCGGAACTGAACGCAGAACTCGCCAAACTCCCGGTGCGTTTGACCACAGCGGAGTCGCCGGTCATCGGCGTGAACATGGCGGACGGTTTCGACTGGCGCACGGACACCATCGGCGACCACGTCCACCCGAATGCCCTCGGTGCGGAGAAGATGGCAGCGAAGTGGTTCGCCGCGCTAACGAACGCGCTCGCTGTGCCGGAGGCATTGCCAAGGCGGGAAACGCTGCAAAAGTTTTAACCATTCAAACTCGAGAGAGAACACCAAACAAAATCACAATTATGAACCGTAGAAATTTTATTCAACTGGCACTGGCGGGCTCGGCGGGAACGCTCTTGTCGGGTTGCGCCACATCGTCGTCGTCAGTCCGCGCCCGGCTTCCTGCCAAGCGTGGCCTCGGCATGGGCACTAAACCAGAGAGCCATTGGCGCGAAAAAATCCAGTTGAGCGGTGCGCGCTGGTTTTATTCCTGGAACCGAGTGCCGCCGGAAAATATTCCGGCGGGCGTGGAATTTATTCCGATGGTGTGGAACGCCAAACCGGGCGACGCCTACACTGAACTGGGCGCGCGACTCCGCCAAGCAGGCTACAAGGAACTGCTCGCACTCAATGAGCCGGATCAAAAGAAACAGGGCAACATGACGGTCGAGGAAGCCCTCGATGTGTGGCCCAAACTGATGGCGACCGGCCTTCGTCTAGTGAGTCCAAGCTGCGTCCATCCCGACAAGGACTGGATGAAGGCGTTCATGAAGGGCGTGGAAGAACGCAAACTGCGCGTGGATGCCGTGGGCGTGCATTCCTACGGCGGGCCGAACGCCGAGGCGTTGATGAAACGCCTCCAGACCGTGCACGAAATGTTTGGCCGTCCGCTGTGGATCACGGAATTCGCCGTCGGCGACTGGCAGGCCAAGACGCGCGCGGAAAATAAATATCGCCCCGAGCAGGTGGTGGAGTTCATTCAGCAACTGTTCCCGCAACTGGACGCGTGCAACTTTGTCGAGCGTTACGCGTGGTTCGCACCCAAGCCGGAAAGCGCGCCGCTCGGCCCCTGCGCTTTGTTCAATGACGACGGAACGCTTACGCCGGTTGGAGAGGCGTATCGCGCGGCATGATTCGCAAAACTTAATTTATGAAAGTCGTCAGAACTTTTTTGCTGTTGCTGGCATTAATTCAGATGCGCACCGCCGCCACGCTGACCAACGGCTACACGATTGGCGGTGGATTGCTGGGCAGTAGCTCAAATTGAATGATCTCAAGAGAGTTGTTTGGTCCAAGGGCTGGACGCCCACCTCAAAATGGCCTTAATTTCTTGCTGTTGGCTGAAGCGTGAGAGCTGCAAAATTTCTGCCCTATAATCCAGATTTATCATCCGCGAACGCCGATTACTTCAACGGGCGGTCACACGAAAGTGAGATGGTTAATTGTCCACCGGTTTGTAAATCCAGGTTTCTTTTTGCACACCACGAGTTCTCGGGATTGAACAATTTCGAAAACCTTGCGAGTTTGATTTTGTCCACATGGAAAAAAATACATTCTTCCGACGACTCCGCTCCTCAAGAACAGCCTTCACACTGATTGAGTTACTGGTGGTCATCGCCATCATCGCGATTCTGGCCGCGATGCTATTGCCGGCGTTAGCCAAGGCAAAGGAGAAAGCCAAGACAATCTCTTGTTTGAACAATCTCAAGCAGGTCGGTCTTTTTGTTCAACTCTACACGGACGACAGCAATGATGTTTTCCCAGCCTGTCGCAAGCAGGACCCGACGCTGCCAACCATGGATGATTGGTGGGGCAATTATTTGGGCAAGTATGCGGCCGGCAATTCAAATCTTCTTCATTGCCCAGTGCTGACGGATACCCGTAATCAATATACCGCCAATTTCAAGTGGAGTTGGACCGGCGTTGCCAACCCGGGTGATCGAATCGGTTATTCGGCGAATGTTTTTTTCCTGTTCTACCCGGCCCCGGCAGTTCAGTCGCAAGTAACGGTTAATGTCGGCGGAGTTTCTTTTACGACCCAATATAAATTCAAGCGCTCAGCAATCAAGCGCCCCAGTGACTGCTTGGTCATCGGTGACGCCGAGGGTTACTGGAGCATGAGTTCCTACTGGCCGAACGGGGTGATGGATGGATCTAACCCCCAGTATGAAGGCATTGCTTGTCGGCACGGTGGTTCCGGTGGCAAAGGTGTCAATGGCGGTCAGGGCGTTGTGGTTTTTGCCGATGGTCACTCCGAAACACGGAAAGATGACAAGATAAACCCACAGTCTAGTAACAAATTGAAAAACTCAAAATACTGGGACCCGCTCCTGCGCGCGGGCGATGAATAAACTTTTACGAAATCCAAGCCATGAAAATAAAAATCATCACCGCCTGCATTCTCTTTTCGATTATGACCACAGCTATTTCCGCCGCCGAAAACTGGAAAGAAAAATTGCAAAAGGAACTGCCGCTGCTCGGCCATCGCAACTGGATCGTCGTGGCGGACTCGGCTTATCCGTTACAGACTGCGCCCGGCATTGAGACGATTTACGTCGAGGCCGACCAGCTTGAAGTCGTGAAAGGTGTGATCGCGGAGTTGGCCAAAACCAAGCACGTCAAGCCGACGATTTACACAGACGCGGAAATGAAATTCGTCGCCGAGAAAAATGCGCCCGGCATCGGCGCTTATCGCGATGCTTTGGAAAAAATTCTGGCGACCCAGCCCGCGCAGGTTTTGCCGCACGAACAAATCATTGGCAAGCTTGATGAAGCAGGTAAGACGTTCAAGGTGCTGCTCATCAAGACGCCGCTGACCAAGCCCTACACGTCAGTTTTCTTCCAGCTTGAATGTGGCTATTGGAATGCCGAATCCGAGGCCGAGTTGCGCAAGGCGATGAAATAAGACACTTGAGATAGGCGTTACTCCGCGCCAAGACAGACGCTCTGAATTGTTCACCACGAGTTCTCGTGATTGTGCAATTTGCAAATCCCGGCAAGTTTAAGTTCAATCATATGAAAAATCCGCTCGCATTGGGGCGCTCCAAAAAATCAAGAGCTGCATTCACGCTCATTGAGTTGCTCGTGGTGATTGCCATCATCGCGATTTTGGCTGCGATGCTGTTGCCCGCCTTGGCCAAGGCCAAGGCCAAGGCCTATACCATTCAATGCACCTCCAACCTGAAGCAAAT
>JBEEMY010000231.1:0-4646 GCA_041192415.1 Verrucomicrobiota bacterium
GTGCCATCATTGACGACGTTCACCGTGAACGTGACGCTGTTCGTGCCCGCCGGAATCGTCACGCCGCTCGTGAAAAAAATCGCGGGCGACAGATTGTAATCCGACCCGCTGGTGGCCGAGCCGGATGGCAAAAGGCTCACGGTCAAGTCGCTGTTCGTGTCGCCCGTGCGCGTGACGGTGAACGTGTGCGCCGAGCCGTCGCTTTCGGGAACGGTGTTCGTATCCGCGACCACGTTGACCGTCGGCAGCGGGCTGGCGATGAAATCCAAACCAGCCATGGAATTCGTCGGCGACAGCGGATTGCTCCAGTTTCCGCTGGCGAACGTGTAGCCATATTGAAATGCCGTGAGCGTGAGGTTGGTGTTGACGTTCACGATGACGAAACGCCCATCGCTGTCCGTCCAGCCGCCGATGAATTGCGATGCCGTAATTTTTCCGTTGCCCACCAGCACGTTTTCGAGCGGCGCGCCGTTCGCGTCCGTCACACGCCCGGTCAGGCGATAGCCCGCCGCGACGCCGGAACTAACTACGATGTTCGCGCTCGCCACGCCGCCTTTCATGTCGCTCACCACGCAGCGCACGACATGATCCATCGTGTCCGCAAAAGTTTTTGCCACCCACGGCAGGTTGTTCGTGGAAAAAGTCAGGTCGTCAAACGTCCACGCATACGCTAGCGCGTCGCCGTTCGCATCCGTCGCCGTCGCGTGAAAATGCACCAGCGGATTCGTGATGACGGTTGGCTGATCCATTTCCACCGCCAGCACCGGCGGCACGTTGCTGGAAACAATTCCGAGGTTCACCTGATAATCAATCCACGGCTCCGTGCCCGCCGCCCCGCGCAACAACGGCGTGATATGCACGCCGGCCGCGTTGTCATTGAACGTGCGCCCGATGACCACCGCCGCATCGCTGCGGCTCGCACTGTCGCCTGCGTCCGGCGAACCGGGCGTGGTGTCAATCAACTGCGCGCCGCCGTTGCTCTCGTCCCACGGCGTCCAGTTCAGTAGCAGACCGTTTTCAACCCACGGATTGGAAGTGTATTTCGTGCGGAACTCCAGCCAGTAGTCGCGCAAGGCATCGCGCTTCAACGCCGCCGCATACATCCGGCCCGCCACGCGCCGTTCCGCCGGCACATCGAACGGATAAATCCGATACACGCCGTTGCTCGTGATGCTTTGCACTGCGTCCGCCTTCAACCAGTCGAGAATATTTTTATGCACGGCATTGAAGAGCGCGTTGCCCGCCGCCGCCGGCCCCATCGTGTCGTAGGGATTGCCGTATTCGAGATTCGCGCCCGAACCCACCACGCTGTAATTCGTCAGCGTGTTCCAAAAATTTGCGTGCCACAAACCGTAGTTGTGACCGAGTTCGTGCGCCGTCACCCCCACGCCCATGCTTTGCAACCAAGTGCCTTTGCCGCCGACGAACGCCAATCCGCCCCAGGCGTAGCCCGGCACGCTCGTCAGCGCCACGATGTCGCGGTCATAATTCGCCGTGACGAAACCAGCCTTCTTCGCCGTTGCCCGCGCATCATTGAGCAGCAAACCCGGATCGGGAGAATAATAAGCTTTCGTCTGCGGCATTGTGATGACCGGCGTCACCGTCGTGGTCAGTGAAGTCAGGTCATAAGAATTTTCCGTATAAAAAGAATTCACCCCGTTCATCGCCGTGTAAGCCGCCGTTTCCGAAATCGGTTCCGTCAAGTCATCGGGAAAATTCACGCGGATGTAGAGCAACGATTTCCGCCCGTGCGTCCAGCTGTCCTGCGAAGCTGTCGGAAAAATCGGATTACTCCCTGCCGAAGTTCCGCCGCTCTCCGCTAGCGCGAGTTGCGCGTTCGCCGCGTCCAGATGATCCACGCCGCAGAAATGTAAAACGCCGCCGCCGCTCTCGGCAAAAACCTGCCGCCCGCGCCAGTTGGCCGACTGGCCAGACACCGAGCAGATGGCGTTCGCGGAAACGGTTTTGGCATCGAGCGCCGTCGCCTCCGCCACGCTCAATTCGCGCAACGGCTCAATGCTCACCGCCAGTTTTCCAGCCAGCGCCACGCCGTGCATCGGGATGTTTGCCTGCGAAATTTGTCCGCTGCGACGGCCATAAACAAACGCGTCGAACCGCCTTTCGCCGAGTTGCACCTTGCGCGAAACTGTCGTCGTGCCGTTTTCAAAATCCGTCGCCGCTAAAACTTCCAAATCGCCGCGACCGTCAATTTGCTCCTCAAAAAATTTCGTCACCGCCAGCGGCAACCGCTGGCGCAACTCAAACGGCACAGATAGTTCAATCGCCCGCTGCGGATCGTTCTGAATTAGCTCCAGCATCGCCTCGCGCCGCTGCCACGCGAACCGCTGGCCATCCACCACTGTCACCGTGCCATTGGTAAAATTCGCCGCCCACTGCGAAAAATTTTCAAACGCATCCGCCGTTTTTGCTGCGACAACCGGAACTGGCAAGGCTGTGGCCGCAGCCACCGCCGTCGCCGCGCGCGGCGCGGACGGCTCAATGGCTCGTGCGATTGGTTCCGACGAAGTGGCCGGGCGGTGGAAAAACAGCAGTGCGCCCAGCGCGCCCACAGTGATGACTCCCAACAGAATTTTTTTTTGTTTCATACAATCCTCCGGCGACGTTTGCGATGGTAAAAGCTGTGCCACGAGCCTAGCCCCGATTTCGCCAAATACAACCCTTTGCACTGTGCGTTTCACCGCCCACCCCGCTGCCGCTCACGTCTTTCAGGAGGCTGAAAAAATCGCGCGCGCGTCTTGGACTGCGGTGGCTGGAGGGGAACGGGGCTGACACCGCTTTCGCACGCACGAGACGTTTTTAAATTCACCATCCGCCCCGTGCGCCCGAAAGCGGCGCTGCCCGCCGCACTCCAAGACGCTCCGCGCTCTGTCGAAAAATTCTTTTGGCCGAGTGGTAATTGAACTAGCCTCCCTGCGTGCCAAACGAAATGCCGCGTATCCTCATCGTGGACGACGACTCCGGCCAACGCAGCCTGCTGGACTCCTTCCTGCGCAGCCAAGGTTTTGAAACCGTCGTGGCCGACTCCGGCGAACGCGCGCTCGAACTGTTGCCCACGCAAATTTTTTCCCTGATGATCTCCGATGTCCGGATGCCCGGCCTCTCCGGTTTGGAAACCCTGCAACGCGCGCGAAAAAATTTCCCGACGCTGCCCGTCCTCCTCGTCACCGCCTACACCGACATCCGCGAAGCCGTGTCCGCCATGCGCGACGGCGCGCTAAACTATCTCGCCAAGCCGATTGACCTCGACGAACTCCTCGCCACCGTCCGCGCCGCCACCGGCATCGCGCAATCCGCGCCGCTGAACCTTGGTGCACAAAAAAATCTCCCGCCGCACGTCATCGCCCAAAGCCCGCTGACCGTCGCGCTGTTTGAACAGCTCGCGCTCATCGCGCCGTCCGAAACCCGCGTGCTCATCACCGGCGAAAGCGGCACTGGCAAGGAAGTCGTCGCCGACGTGATTCATCTCTGGAGTGCGCGGGCCACCGGAAAAATCATCAAGGTGAACTGCGCCGCGATTCCCGAAACGCTTCTCGAAAGTGAACTCTTCGGCCACGAGAAAGGTTCCTTCACCGGCGCGAGCGCGATGCGCATCGGACGATTCGAGGAAGCCGACGGCGGCACGATTTTTCTGGATGAAATCGCCGAGATGACTTCTGCGCTCCAGGCGAAGCTGCTGCGCGTGACGCAGGATGGAAAATTCCAGCGCATCGGTTCCAACCGCGAAATCCGCACCGGTGCGCGCATCATCGCCGCCAGCAACCGCGACCTCGAAGCCGAGGTGAAGGCCGGACGCTTCCGCGAAGATTTATATTACCGCCTCAACGTTGTTGAGTTGAATCTCCCGCCGTTGCGCGAACGTCGCGAAGACATTCTGCCGCTCGCGAATCTGTTCGTCGCCGAGCTCGCCCGCACTCGCGCCCGCCTCGCCGAAGCCACCGCCGACTGCCTGAAAAACTATGCGTGGCCCGGCAACGTGCGCGAACTCCGCAACGCCATCGAGCGCGCCGCGCTGCTCTCGCAGAGCGAATTGATTTTGCCGGAACATCTGCCCACGAAGCTGCGCGACGCCGCGAAAAATGCTGCGCCAGTTTTAAGTTTGGATTCGCAGACGATGGACGAAATCGAACGCGCCGCGATTCTCGCCGGCCTGAAGCAGCACAAACAAAACCGCACGGAAACCGCCAAAGCCCTCGGCATTAGCCGCCGCGCGCTGCTCTACAAATTACAACGGCTCCGGCAGCAGGGGTTTCAGTTTGAGTAAAAATTTATGCGTCGCACTTTGACCATCAGTGAAGAGCAATACGTTCACTATGTAGAGTGCATCAACAGTCTCAATCAAGCTTGGAGTATTCTACAAGATTTACGCGCGATAAAACATAAGTCAGCCATCCATGCTGCTGCATTTCGCTTCGCGCGGCGCCATGGACATCGAAGGACTCGGCAGCAAAGTGGTGGAGCAGTTGGTTGAAGCCGGGTTGGTGAATTCATTGGCCGACTTGTACACGCTTGACGTTACAACTTTGGCCAATCTCGAACGCATGGGTGAGAAATCAGCTCACAATCTGATCATCGGCATCGACAAGAGCAAAGACATCAAGTCCGGCGCGGTCAAGCAGATCGCCAAG
>JBEEMY010000232.1:0-4625 GCA_041192415.1 Verrucomicrobiota bacterium
TGAAGCAATTTCAAGGCACGCTGGTTTTCATCAGCCATGATGTGCATTTCATTCGCGCGCTATCTACGCACGTCGTCCGCGTGGAGGCGGGCACGCTGCGACATTTTGGCGGCGGCTACCAATACTATTTAGACAAGACCGCGCAATCCGCACGCTCGGCGCTGACGAGTTCCAGTTTCAGCAAAAACCTGACTGCGCCCAGAGCTATCGTGCCGCAAGCTGAACGCAAGGAACAGAAACGTCTCGAAGCCGCGCAACGGCAGGCGCGCTCGAATAAGAAATCGGAATTACAAAAACGCAGCGCCGCGCTAGAAAAAGAAATCGCCGACCTCGAAGCGAAGGAGCGCGACTACGCGGCGGAATTGGAAAAACCAGAGACCTACCATTCCGGTGGCCGTGCCACGCAAATCAACCGCGAGTTATCCCATGTGACCAACCGGCTCGAAGCGGCCAATGCCGAGTGGGAAAAAGCGGGTGCAGAGCTGGCGGCATTCGACGCGGCGGCGACTGACTGATCCAGTCAGTCTTCCGAGGGAGGCGGCTCTTAATTCGCACACGGGGACGGCCAGCACTGGCGCCCAGCGGCTTCTTTTGATGTAGGTGAATCTTGGCCGTGTGCTGCCGAGCGATTGCTCGGTCTCCAAGCTTTCCGCATCAAGCGAAAGATTGGGATGCCGCGAACGCCAGCGGAAATAATTTCCAAGCGTTTTCCGCACGCGCGAGGACAGCCTGCAATTCGCGAGTGAGCTGGTCCACCATCGGTTGCCTGAAAAGTCCGGCGCGACTGCCCTTGATGCTGATGGTGCGGGCATTTTGTGCCCAAGCGTGCAGTTCCAGCCGTGGATCATGGTCGCCGTAAAACGTTTCCGTGGTGATGAACAGATTCATTTCACCGGCATACGGCGCGGGTCGGTAGGCGCGAAAAGCATTGGCGTGCATATGCACCACGAACTTGCGCCAAGATGGCAGCCAGTTTCGCCGACGGCTGAATCCAAGCGCGTAGCCTAAACCCCAGCGGACAATCCGCCAGGCCTCGTGCGTCGGCGTGCGGATGGAAACGTAAAACCGGCGCGCCCACTTTTCGTGTTTTCCGGGCGGCGACGGCATTCGGCCATCGAAGAGCGCGAGCATCGCGACTTTTTTCCCGCGCGCCACCAACATTTGTGCAAGTTCGAGCGAAACCATGGCGCCGATGCACGCGCCACCAAGCAAATATGGGCCATCCGGATCTTTAGCCAGAATTTCGGGCAGATAACGCGTCGCCATCTGGCGCACATCCGTCAGCGGCCAGGCTTCGCCGTGCAAGCCAATGGCTTGAAACGCATAAATGGTTCGTCCGGGCAGTCGGCGGGCGAGCAAACTGTAACCGGCGGCATCGCCCATGCCGCTGTGGACAAAAAAAATCGGCGAGCCGCTGCCCGCCTGCAATTTGATCAACAAGCCGCTGTCAGGAATGCAATCGCTGGCGAGCACGGCGGCAAGTTTCTGAATCGTGCTGTTCTCCGCCAGAATCGCCGGGTGCAACGACGTGTTGAACTCTTCTTCGATGGTCAGCACGACTTCCACGCCTTGCAACGACGTGCCGCCCAGTTCATAAAAATCATCGGTGCGGCCAATGGGCGAAAGCTTCAGCGCGGTTTCCCAAATGCGTTGCAGGCGAATTTCAATCACATCGCGCGGCCGCTCCGAACGCTTCAAACTCTGCTTGGCAACGGTCATATAAATTTCAAAAAGGAATGCTAGCGGTGAATGTTTACACCGATGTTGCTTAAAATTTCTGAAAATGTGTCCAAGTGAATTACCCTTGATTGCTGGCGAAATTATGTGGGAGAACGCGCGAACGGCGCAAGCCCTTTCCCCGGCGGAACACAAAGAGGAAGTTCTTTCTCTGCGCCCTTTGCGTTCGCTGCGGTTAGATTTTTTAGTCAGTCTTCACGGCAGCGGTTTCAGAAAATTTAGCGCGCTCGCGCAGATGCCCGCCGAGGTCGAGCAGGATTTTCAGCACGACCAGCAGCAGCAAACCCAGCAGCGGCGAGTGCAGCGCCAGCACCAAAAATCCGCCGCCGATGATGGCGAGGTGCAGCACGATGATGCGTCCGTAGGGCTGTGCCATGAGCATCGGCGCAAGGACGTTTTTGTATTCGCCGTTGCCGATATAATTCGTGGCGAAGGAAATTCCCCGGCTGATGACGAGACCCAGCACCGCCCAGCCGAGATGATTTTCTTGCAGCACGCTCCAAAACTTTTCCACGCCGGGAAAGCCCTGACCATTTTGCATCCCGCCGCCAAACATCATCACGATAAAAATTCCGTGCACGAACGTGAACATCCCGTAGTGGACGCAGAAGAACGGGATGATGAAAAATTTTGACGCTTGCCCCAGCGTGCCACCGCCGCTGGCGAAAATCATTTTCAGCACGTTGAACACGCCCACGATGACGTTCTCGCTCCAGAACAGAAACATCAGCGGAAAAACTTCCCAGCCGAAAAATAACACGCCCACCACCGGCACGAGGTTCGCCGCAATGAGGGCGATGACCGAGGGCTTGCGCCAGTCCGCAGCGTTGGGTAGGGCGAAAAATTTCACGCGCAAGTTTTACCAACCTCACTGCCGCGCGGCAAGCGAAGGTCGGCTGGGAAAATTCAGCAGGAAAAAACTTGTGCAGACATTACTGGCTTGAATACGTTTGGCAAACCAACCAAGGAGCCAACATGAAACTGAATTGCGCGAAATCCAACCTTCAATTCGCAACCTCAAAACTGCGGCACGCCCAGCGGCTGGCCGGTGTGTTCGGGTTGCTGGCCGGGATTTTTTTGTGGGCCGGATGTGCGAGCAATTATGCGGCCAGTGGCGGCGGCTACGGCGGCTACGACACTGCACCAGCCTATGCGCCGCCGACCCACGTATGTCCCGACTGCGAAGGAACTGGCAAGGCATCGCTCAATGTGGGTGAATTGCCTGACAACGTGGATGCCGCCACCTATGTCTGGCCAAAGTGCAAAACCTGCGGCGGCACGGGCAAAGTCTATTGACGCAAAAATCAAACCTGGCCGTCACCATTTTCGACCGCATGAGAAAATGCCTTGATTGCATGGCGGTCACTCGTTTCCAGAAATTACCAGCGACACGGACTGACCGGCGGAACAGCCAGTGACGGCACAAATAAATTGCAGATTGAACGGTTTATGCCAGTGTGTCGTCAAATCCACGCTATGAAAATATTCCTATTCCTTGCCGTAATCGCCTTGACCGCGAGCTTCACCGCCCGCGCCGAGGATGCCAAACCCACAGAAACCAAGCCGTTGCCGGATAATTTGGCCTCCTGCCCCGTGTCTGGCGAAAAACTCGGCGGCGACATGGGCAAGCCGGTGACCTTCATCTACAAAAATCAGGAAGTGAAGCTCTGCTGCAAGTCCTGCAAAAAAGATTTCGACAAAGACCCGGACAAATTCATCGTCAAAATCCGCGCCGCCGACAAAAAATAATTAGCCTTCGGCAAATTTCGGCTGGCGCAAACTCGCTGGCTGGCCGATAACTAAACCGTGAAAGCCGCGCTGACCATTCTTTGCAGCCTGCTCCTGTTTCTGGGGCAGGCGGTGGCCGCGCCTGTTTTCGGCGCGATGGACTGCGGCTGCGGCGGCAAGATGGCTTGCTGCAAACCAGCCCAGGTTCCGCAAGCGCCGCCCGCAGCGACGGCACAGCTTGGTTCGCAAATTCAAATGGTGTCCCCCGTTCCGGCGGTGATGGTCTGGAGTTTGGCCCCCGCCGGAACTTTTTCAATTTCTCCGACCGTTTCCCCTTCGTTGACCGCTGGCGTTGCGCCGATCTTTGCGCGCAACTGTTCCCGGCTGATTTGATTCTTCTCCGCTGAAGCCCGTGGTGTGCCTTGCGCTGGTGCGCGAGGTGTCATTGGAAAATTTATCACGCGCTTCAGCTCTCAAAAACTTCCGCCGTCTCTATGTCCACGCGTGCGTGGATTGATTTTGAAAATGAAATTTTAACCGGGAGAAGAATTATGAAACTGAAAATTATTTTTGCCGTGTGTCTGATGGTGGTCGCCGTCGTTGGCGGGGTGGCTTGTCGGCACGTTGCCGCCGCGCCGAAGAAACCGATTTATTACACCTGCCCGATGCACCCGTCGGTCAAGGTCGCCCAGCCGGGCGCGTGCCCGATTTGCGGTATGAACCTCGCGCCAGCCTTTGCCGAGACCGACAGCGGGTCCGCCGCGCCATGCGGGTCCGCCGCCTGCGCTGCGCCAGGAACCACCAACCAACCGTGAGGCGTTTATGAAAATAAAACTCCTCATCCTGCTCCTGCTGCTTGGCGGCGGTGCGTTCTGGTTTTTCAAAGCCAAGCCGCCGATGGCCATGCCGGTCGCGGCGGCGGCGGATCGAAAAATTCTTTTCTATCAAAGCTCCATGCACCCGTGGATCAAATCGGACAAGCCCGGTAAATGCCCCATCTGCGGCATGGACTTGGTGCCAGTCTATGAAGGTGACGCCCGCGCTTCGACGGACACTAACATGGTCGTGCTGCGTTCCGACAGCATCACCGCCATCAACGTGCAAACGGAGGCCGTGGCCAAGCGTCCCATCATTCGCACGCTCCACGTCATCGGCGACAT